>NZ_JAZKRY010000099.1:0-9639 GCF_036626355.1 Halolamina sp.
GTTCAGGGGCTCCCATCACCGACACGGATGGTCACGGCGGGACAGACTCACAGTACTCACTATGAGTCCCTCTTTGAGCGACGGACACTGGGTCGGCTGAATAACGAAATCCGGTTCTCAACGCCGGTCAGGACAGCGACAGCGGTCCATCCCGCCGAGCAACCCGCCGGAACCGCTCGCCGTGGACGTCTTCCTGCTCGATGCGGCGCTGAATACGGTCGGAAAGCCAGTTACCTCCCGAAACTGGCGACTCCGCAACCTGCCCATCGAACCCGTCGCGCCGCAGCGAGTCGGGGAGATAGCGGTCGTACGTCGGCAGCCGTTCGTAGAGCGGGACGCCGGCGCAGTCGGCGATATCGCGGAGCTCCTCGAGCGCCGGCCACTCGTACTCGGGGTTGATGTAGTCCTCCGTCACCGGGGAGACGCCGCCGAGGTCGTCGATGCCACAGGAAAGCAGATCGCGGGCCGGTGAGAGGTTGGGCGGCACCTGCACCGAGATCTCCTCCGGGAGCGCGACGCGTGCCATCGCGACCGCGCGGCGCATCGTTTCGATGGCGGGCCGCCCGAAATCCGAGCGCTCGTTCGGGACGACGTTCTGGACGATGACCTCCTGGATATGGTCGTAGCGTTCGTGAAGCTCGCGGATGGCGAGCAGACTCTCGGCCCGGTCGCGCCAGGTTTCGCCGATGCCGACGAGGATGCCGGTGGTGAACGGGACGCCGAGCTCCCCCGCGACTCTGAGCGTGTTGAGCCGCTGACCGGGGGTTTTGCGTCGCCCGCCCGAGTGAGCGCGCACGTCCGCGGTCGTCTCCAGCATCACGCCCATCGAGGCGTTGACCGGCGCAACCGTCGCCATCTGCTCGCGGGTCTGGTCGCCGGGGTTCGAGTGCGGGAGCAGCCCCTCCGAAAGCGCGATTTCGCAGGCCTCCCGCAGATACTCGTGGATGGAGTCGTGGCCCAGTTCGGCCAGCTGGTCGTGGATCTCGGTGTAGCGCTCGTCGGGGTCGTCGCCGAACGTGAACAGCGCCTCCGTACAGCCGGCGTCGGCGCCGACGCGACACTGGCGGCGGATCGCCTCGGGCGACATGAGCGTCGCCTCGCCGGGCACGTCGTAGTAGGTGCAGTAGGTGCACGTGTAGCGGCAGGCGGTCGTCAGCGGGAGGAAGACGTTCCGCGAGAACGTGAGCGCCGGCGCGGGCTCGACGTCCGCGGGCGAGACCGCGAGCAGGCGCTCGACAGCCTCTTCCGAGACCGAGATATCGATATCGTACGCTGCGGCGGCCGGGAACACAGTCTTACTCACGGGCCGACCAGCAAGAAGGTTTCACACGGGGCCCCAGGGGAGCGACTCACTCACGGCTCACCTCCACCCGCCCATCTGTCGTCTCCAACTCGAAGCCGGCGTCACCGAGCCAGTCTCGAGACGCGCCTTCACCGTGTAGGAACAGTTCCGTGAGGTCTCCCGGCTCGTCCACGTCGACAGCGAGCCGGTGGGAATCCACCTCACCCACCGACAGCCCCTCCTCGCGAGCGATGGCCAGATGGTCGAGATAGGAGGCGCCGTGGTAGTCGACGTGGAACGCGGAGTCACGGGCGAGGAAGGCGTTGGTGCCCCCGCCCAGTCCAGCGGCGATCACGAGATCGCCCGGCGTCGAAAAGAGCCTCACGAGTGCCTCGGGCGTCGCCAGCGCCAGGTCTGCCATCACGACTGCGGTGGGCGCTGTCTCGAGGCGTGCGTTGACGGCTTCCTGGAGCGGGCGCTCGTCGACGACCACCGGGACGTCGACGTCGAGCGGTGCGGTGGAGAGCACCGTCGGCGCTGGAATGTCGGGGTTCCCGCTGCGGGCGCGCTCGAGCACCTCGAGCACGTCCGCGAGCATCGCGCGGGAGAACTCCTGTCGCTCCTCGGCGGTGAGCACCTCCGAGAGCCGAGTCTTCGGGCGTTGGCCGGCGAACGGGACGAAAAGCTGCACGAGGGGAGTCCGGGGTTAGAACAGCGACTCGAGTTCGTCGTCGTCGTCGTTGACGAGCCCCTCGAGTTTTTGATCGCTCTCTTGCTGGATCTCCTCGATGTTCTCCTGAGCCTCGATGGCCACCTGCTGGAGCTCCTTGATGCGCGGGACGTTGTTCACGCCCGAGAGCAGAATCACCCCGGCGACGAAGTTCGCCTCGGAGACGGGGTAGTCCCCACCCCGGACCTCCATGCTGCCGGTCTGCTCTTCGAGCCACTTCCGCCCGCGCTCGATGCCTTTCCGGTTGAGGTACTTCGGCGGGCCGGCCATCACGAGCAGCGCACGCTCGGTCCCCTCGATCTCGCAGGGGAGGGTGAGCCGACCGAGCGCAGCCTTCCGAACCAGGCTGGTGATGCGGTTGGTCGTGTGTGCGGTGTCGAGTTCCTCTTCGTCCTCGCCGCCGGTGAGCCGCGAGAGGAGGCCGCCGTTACCGCCGCCGGTGTTGTCGACCTCTTCACGCGCGTAGCCGACAGTCGAGACACCGCCGCCCGCGAGCGTGTTGATAATCTCCGAGGAGTCGACGACGCTCTCGGCCACTTCCCCGCCCTGCTCGACCTCGCCAGCGCCGAACAGGATGCCGAACCGCTTGACGATCTCGTCGTTGATCTGGTCGTAGCCGCCCTGGACGGACTCGCCGGTTTTCCGCCAGGCGTCGTTGTCGAACACCATGAGGTTGTCAACCTCACGGACGAACGTCTGGAACGACCGCGCAGCGTTCAGCGTATAGATTCCTCCCTCGTCGGAGCCGGGGAGGATTCCCAGCCCATAGACGGGTTCAGTGTAGATGCGCTTCAGATGTTTCGAGATAACCGGTGCGCCGCCGCTCCCGGTGCCGCCACCGAGACCAGCGATTACGAGGAACGCGTCGACCTCGTGAACTGGAATCGAATCGATGGCGCCCTGCACCTCGTCCATGTCCTCCTCGGCGATTTCCGCGCCGAGTTCGTTGTCGGCGCCGACGCCGTGCCCTTTCACGCGGGACTGCCCGATAAGCACGCGTTGGCTTTCCGGAATATTCTCCAACCCCATGAGGTCGGCCTTGGCAGTGTTGACCGCGACAGCGGCCCGGACGATATCCGAGCCGTGTTTCTCGTCGTACCCGACGAATTTGTCGACGATTTTCCCGCCAGCCTGGCCGAACCCGATCATTGCCAGTTTCATTTGTCCAATCCCCTCGTCATCGACGGAAATCAGGAGCAACATGTACAAAAGACTTGTGGGGGAATTCGCACAGAAAATAACTACACGGGGCTGAATCGGCGGTTCAGGTCGTGTTCTCTCCGATGGGTGACTTGTCGTGGTCGGTAGTTTTAGGAGCTGCCTACCGCTGCGCCCAGTCGAGCATCCGCTGGTAGAACGGCTCCGAGCCGAGCGCGTCGGCGTCGCCGACGAGGACGAGCGCTTTTTTCGCCCGCGTTAATGCGACGTTCATCCGTCGGGGGTCATCGTAGATCGGCCCGGAGAGCTCTCCCGTCGCCACAAACGAGAGGATGATGACTTCCTTGCTGGAGCCCTGGAACCGGTCGACGGTGTCGACGGTCACATCGGTCCGCCGGCTGATCTCGGCGACCTGGGCGCGAAACGGCGCGATAACGCCGATGTCTGCGGCGTCGACACCCGCGTCGCGGAACGACGCCACGATCTCGGCCACGCGATCGGCTTCGACGGAGTTAGTGTTCCCCTTCCGCGTCCCGTCAGGGTCGATGAACGCGACCGAGTCCCGGAGCGAATCGGGGAGGACGTCTGAGTCGACGTCGGGGAGGTCGTCGATTCGCTGGGCGGCCACCTCGCGAGTGGCGGGTCGGAGCGCACCGTCGTAGAACTCCGTCGAGGAGAACGCCTGGATGCGCTGGGCCATCCGGTACTGGCGGTCCAGCATCACTGACGCCTCGGGCGCCTGTTCGTGAAGGCGCTCGAACAACGAGACGCTGAGGTCGGCCCGGTCGGTCTGCTTCGTGTCCTCGGCGTCCGGTGGCTGGTCCCCGGCAGCCGCCTGTCCAGCGTCCGCGGTCCACGGTTCGCCTCCCTCGGCCTGCACGACCGGCGGAAGCTGTTCGTGGTCACCCACCAGAACGAACCGGTCGGCGAGGTTGATCGCCGCCAGCGTCGCCGGTTCGGTGAGCTGTGAGGCCTCGTCCACCAGCGCCACGTCGAACTGCTCCTCGCGCATGATGCGGGAGCCACAGGAGGCCGTCGTCGCCGCCACCAGCGGCGCCGTTCGGAGTTCGGCGATGCGGTCGCCGGGGTCGCCGGCCCGCTCCAGCCTGAGGTCCTGCATGTCATCGCGGACGCCGGATTCGGTGCCGAACCGGACGATCTCGTCGAACCCCTGGTCCCGCACCGCCTCCAGCGCGTTATCCACGGCCCGGTTGGTGAACGCCGAGAGCAGCACGCGGTTCCCCTGCTCGACCAGCGCCCGCACGGTTCGGGCGATCGTGTAGGTTTTCCCGGTCCCTGGCGGGCCGTGAACCAGTGCGAAGTCGTCGGTGCGGGTCGCCAGGTTGACGGCTTCGTTCTGGGCCGCGTTGTTCTCGAGATACGTCTGCTGGGGGCCGGAGAACTCCGGCTCGCGTCGGCCGAACAGCACGTCCTTCCGGTCCGGGTCGCCCTTCAGTACGGCATCGTGGAGTGCGGTCAGCATCCGGTCGACCGAGAGCTCGGAGGGGTAGACGTCCAGGCGGCACACGTCGACAGGTTCGTCAGTCTCGATGACGATTTCGCTGCCCTCGGTCCCACCGCCCAAAGACTGGATCCGGCAGAGCTCCGCGTGGCCCGTGACGGGGTCGCCGTCGCTCGCCAGCGCCACGTCGCCCTCTCGGAGTTTCGAGACGGCGTCGTCGGGCTTGCGAGCGCGCAGCCGCCAGCGACCGCCCGGGAGTTCCTCACGACCCAGCGGTTCGAGGTCGATGAGCGCCCGGTCGTCCGCAGCACGCGCCTCGGCGGACTGCTCCCAGAGCTTGCGGTACTCGGCGTGTGTCTGGCGGCGCTCGGCTTCGAGGGCGCTGTAGAATCGGTCGAAGTACGCTCGCTCCTCGGGGGGGAGGGGCTGACCGATCTGGCCGGCTTTCGACTCCTGGTCGAGTCGGCCCGAGACGACCATGCAGGTGTCCTGCTCGAAGCAGTACTGGCAGTTCGCGTCGGCTTCGAAGCCGGTCGGGATGGACATGTCGTACTCCATCGCCGCCAGTTTGTTTCTGGTGCGGACGACGAACTTCAGCAGGCCTTGGCCGACGGAGAACTCCTTGGCCGGCGAGAGGTCGCCGGTCTCGTCGCCCCGGTCGAGCGCGGTGTTTTTCGTGTAGAGCAGGGTCCCGGTGTCGGCCTCGTCAGACGGTGTCTGACGGCCCGAGGGACTGCGTCCCTCGACGTCGATGCCCTGCTCATCGAGCATTAGCGCGTAGCAGGCCGCCTGCATCTTGTCCTGGAACCGCGGCTCGCGCTTGGTGTTCTTCCCCGTCTTGAGTTCGACGGGCATCCCGCGGCGCAGCGCGTCGGCGCGCCCCTTCACGCCGAAGGTGGGGGAGATGAGGGTGTACTCCGAGCGCCAACTATCCTCCTCGGTGAGTGTGCCCTGGGCGAGCCAGCCCTCGATGGCGGCGGCGTTGCGCCGCACTTCGTCGGCGACTTCATCGCGGTCGTAGCCAAGTGCGCCGAGTTCGAGCCCGGCCTCCTCGACGCGGTGGTCGATGGCGTCCTCCAGCTCCCGGCCGCGCAGGAGGTCACCAAACACCTCGTGGACGACGGTCCCCTTGACGACGGGGTAGTTGAGCGGAACGCCGGAGAGCTTGTTGAGGTAGTACATCCGCGGGCACTGCACCCACGAGCGGATGTCGGTCACGTCGACGAGGAACTCGGGTTCGACCACGACCCAGGAGTCGGGGGTGGTTTTGTACTGGACCTCGCCGCGGAACTCCTCCTTCTCGGCGTCGGTGACGAGCAGTTCCATCCCCGATTCGGCGTACTCCGCCGTTTCGGTCCACTTGTTCCAGAGCGTTACCTGGACGGGGTCGGCGGTGCCGCGTTCGGGTCTGATAGTGAACTCAACGAGCTCGGTGTTCCCGTCGCCGACGGTTCGGGGCTCGGCGACGTCGACGATGGGGCCCCGGATTCGCATTGTGGGTTGTGAGTCGGTGGCGGGGGTAAACGGTGTCGGTGCTGGTGAGATGGCGTAGATGATTTCGACAGTGGATCAGCATCGGTGACGACAAGGGCTAACAGCGTCTCGAGGCTTGCACAATTGGACAGCACCGCCTCCCGCCCAGCGGCCTCAAGCCTCCCCAGCCGGCTCGCACGGGGTTACCCCTCGCGAGCCCCTCGCGCTTACTCGCGGCATGAAGCCGCGAGCGTTTCGCGCCACCGCCGCCGCGGTTGCGGTTGGCAGCGCGCGTTCGCCACTGACGCGAACGCGCGGGGAGGTGTGGGGACTCTGCGGGCTGTGCCGGGCTTCGTGCCCGGCACTCTGCGGTCTCATTGTGCAAGCACACTCCGCGGTGACGTTGGCAGTGCTGTTTGTGGTTTCTGAATCCAAGTCCACTCACCGGTCGGAACTATCGCATCAGCGAATTCGGTTGACACACGAACAACCTCTCACCGATTCTCGGAGAACCACTCCGTCGCGAAATCAACCAGCGCAGGTTGCTCGATCAGTTTCGCCGTCGCCGCACCCACCTCATCCTCGACGACTGCGTCCGGACACGCCTCCTCGAACGCCGCACTAACTTCGGTAAAATCGTCCGAATTAACCTCTATATCCTCCCACTCCACCCACGTCCGCTCGCAGTCCTGCAGTATCGGCGCACCCTCGCTCACTCGCTCTTTCTCGAACTCGCCGCGGTACTCCGCCAGATGGAGCGACGTGTTCGTCTCGTACTCCGTCCCGAGCATCAGCACCTTCCCGTCCCGCTCGTACACTCGCGCGAGCGGCGACGCCTCACCGAGCGCGTCCTCGAACGGGTGATCCGCAACGATATCCACCGCCTCGGCGCCCCAGGCAGCAAACGAATAGAGCGGGTGACGGCTGCGCTTCGCGCCAGGATAGGTCCGGAAGCACTCCGCTACAGCGCCCATACCGCGCGTCGGCGTCACTTCCGGCCGGAACGGGGGCATTCCCTCGCGAATCTGCGGGACCCAGCCGTCCGGGACTGGCGGATTCGACCAGACCGACGGGTCGCTGTACTGCGTCGAGTGGGTCGGCATCACCAGAGACCCCTCGCCCGTGAGCACGCGCTGGAACGCGTCGACGACGGCTTGCGGCCCGCCGGCGACCCAGCCCAGTTCGCTCAGCGACGAATGAACCAGTAGCGTATCGCCCGCCTCGACGCCGAGCTCACGCAGGTCTGCGGCGATGCGGTCGACGGTGACGGGGTTCTCGACCTTTTCGACCGCCGCGTGTTCACCCATACGAGCTGGTTGTGGGCCGGCTTTAGGTGTTTTGTGGAGCGCTGTGACCGAGTCAGAGGACCGGGAGAACCAGCGCGGCGGCGTCCCGACCCGGCGCTCGTAGGAGGGGGACGCAGCCCAACCGACCGCGGTGGCACAATCGCGAGGCGACAGAGATCCGGACCGCGAGGAGAGCCATCCCGAGGGTGTAAACCGAACCCCTGTCCTTCGGCTGTGCCTGGATGGCTGGTAGTTGTTTCTCCGTGGCGGCGCGGCGACGCCGATACCCCGTCCGCGCCGGACCGTCGCGTTCAAGCGGCCGACGCTCCTGGGTATCGCCATGGACGATTTCGGGCGGGAACAAACCGAACACGGGTGGGTGTGCTGATGGTCGGATCGAGTATCACCCCCGAGGACCGGAGCCGTGCGGCGGTGCTGTTCAAAGTCGGCTTCACCCTGCTCGTCGGGCTCTCGGCGGGACTGGTCTCGATACAGGTCGACGCGAGCGTGGAGTTCACGCTCTCGGCTGTCGCCGTGGGCACCGCCATCGGTGCCGTCCTGACGTGGTTCACGCTCCGGAGCATTCGGAGCGTTCAGCCAGACGGGCTCGCCGACCGCCGGGAACGCGATCGGTAGGGCGGACGCAGGACGATCCGGAGTTCTTCCCGTAGATGCCGCAGCTGTTCCTCCCCGCTCAACGTCGTTGGCGCGCTCGGATTTCTCGTCGGCAGCCCGAAAGCGGCGAGGCGCTCTGCTACACGCCGGCCAGTCGGTTCCCCACCCAATCGCCGGGTTTCCTCGCGGTAACTCCCACAACTAAGCCGTTCACGCCCCGTCCCGTCGATATGTCTGCCCCCTTCGTCGTCGCCGGCGGCGACGCTGCCGGCCTGAGCGCCGCGAGTAAGTTCAAACGCGAGGACCCGGAGCGGGAAGTCATCGTCTTCGAGAAGGGCGAATGGGTCTCCTACGCCCACTGCGGCCAGCCCTACTACGTGAAAGGGGAGGTGGACGCGCTGACTGACCTGCTCTCGCTCTCACCCACGGAGATCGAGGCGCGAGGAATCGACCTGCGTCGCAAACACGAGGTCGTGGACGTGAACCCGGCCGCAGGCACTGTCCGGGTCGAGGACGAGGACGGCCTGGCGTTCGACCAGCCATACGACGACCTGCTCATCGCCACTGGCGGGCACGCCGTCGCCGACCCAATCGAGGGCGCCGACCTCGATGGGACGTTCACCATCCACGGCATGGACTCGGCCGCTGCGCTCCGGGCGTATCTCACGCCGCCCGCCGAGGCGGCCGTCGACGATTTCGAGACCGATATGGTCGACACCGAGTTCGTCGAGACGTACGCGGCGATGGACCCGCCCGAATCGGCGGCCATCGTCGGCGGCGGCTACGTCGGCGTCGAGATGGCCGAGGCGTTCAGCGCACACGATCTCGACGTGACGCTGTTCCAGCGCCCCGACCAGCTTCTGCCCCCGTTCGGCGAGGCGGCCGGCGAGCGGGCGGCGGACGCACTCCGTGAGGAGGGGGTGACCGTCAATCTCGGCACCGAGGTGGAGCAACTGGTCGGCGAACAGCACGTCGAGGGGGTCGTCGCGGACGGGGCGCGGATTCCAGCAGAGGTCGCTGTCGTCGGCATCGGTATCCAGCCGAACACCACCCTCGTCGCTGATGCTGGGGTCGAGCTTGGGCCTTCCGGCGCTATCGCGGTCGACGAGTACGGGTGCACCAGTATCGAGAACGTCTATGCTGCGGGCGACTGCACGGAGATGGCTCACGTCGTCACCGGCGTCGCCGACTGGGTCCCGCTCGGACTGACGGCCAACCGTGCCGGTCGGGCTATCGGGCAGACCGTCGCCGGCGACCCGGAGCCGGTCGGCGCTATCGCGGGCACGGCCGTCGTGAAAGCGTTCGAGGTAGAGTGTGGCCGAACCGGGATTCTGGATCACGAGCGCGCCAGAGAGGCTGGCTTCGACCCGATTTCGGAGACGGTGACCGCCGGCTCACGGTCGGGCTACTACCCGGGAAACGCGGCGACGGACGTGACGTTGACCGCGGACCGGAACACCGGAACGCTGCTCGGCGGCGCCATCGCCGGCGAGGACCGGGCAGCGATCCGGATCGATACGGTAGCGACGGCGCTCGAAGGCGAGATGACCGTCGCGGAGGTCGAACGGCTCGACCTCGCGTACGCGCCGCCGTTCAGCCCGGTCTGGGACCCGGTGCTGGTGGCGGCGAAGGT
>NZ_JAZKRY010000100.1:0-9474 GCF_036626355.1 Halolamina sp.
TGCGTTTCTCCCTACCAGCGATAGATAGGGCTTTCACGGTGTTGCTAACCCTGTACCGCCTTACACTCGAACCCGTAGAGACAGAACCACCCATTCAGAATCGCGAACTACCGAGAAGGAAACACCCACGTAACCGGGGGCGCTCCCACTACAGTATGAGCCAGTCACGCACGACCCGACCAACCAGCCAACCAACAGGAGGCAGCAACGCGTGAGCGAACACCAGGAAACGACCGAGCCCGACCACGAATCGGTCCGCGTCGGCGTCGATATCGGCGGCACGTTCACCGACGTCGTCACCGTCCAGAACGGGGAGATCTCCGTCACCAAAGTTCCCTCCACCCCGGAAAACCCCGAGCAAGGCGTCATCGACGGCCTCGAAGCCAGCAAGTCGCAGGCAAACTACACACCCACCCAGGTCGATTTCTTCAGTCACGGCACCACCGTCGCCACCAACGCCGTGCTCGAGGGCACCTGGGCCGAGACCGCCCTGGTCACCACCGAGGGGTTCCGCGACGCGCTGGAGATCGGTCGGCAGGACCGCCCCGACATCTACGACTTCATGGCCGAGAAGCCCGAACCGATCGTCCCGCGGGACCGCCGGTTCACCGTCCCCGAACGACTGGACGAGCGCGGGCGCGTGCTCACGGAACTCGACGAAGACGCCGTCCGGGCGGTCGCCGCAGATATCGAGGCCACCGGCGTCGGCAGCGTCGCGATCTCGCTGTTGTTCGCCTTCGAGAACGACGGGCACGAGCAGCGTGTCGCCGAGATTTTGGCCGAGGAGCTTCCCGAGTACTCGCTCTCCGTCTCCAGTCAGGTGCTCCCGGAGATCCGGGAGTACGAGCGCAGCGTCACCACCGCGCTCAACGCCGCGCTCAAACCCGTGATGGACAACTACATCGGCGCGCTGGAGAGCGAAATCAGCGACCGGGGGATCGCCACGTCGTTGAAGCTGATGCAGTCCAACGGCGGGCTCATCGACGCCGGCGCGGCCCGCGACCGCCCGGTCAACACGCTGCTCTCCGGGCCCGCCGGCGGCGTGCAGGGCGCGACCCACGTCGCCGCCCGCGCCGGCTACAGCGACGTCATCACCATGGACATGGGCGGCACCTCCTGTGACGTTTCGCTCGTGCAGGACGGCGACCCGGTCGTTTCCACGGACGTGGATGTCGGCGATTACACCGTCGGCGTCCCGATGATCGACGTCCACACCGTCGGCTCCGGCGGCGGCTCGATCGCCTGGGTCGACGCCGGCGACGCGCTCCGCGTTGGGCCGCGCTCTGCGGGCGCCGATCCCGGGCCGATCTGCTACGGTCGCGGTGGAACGAAACCGACGACGACAGACGCGCACCTCCTGCTTGGCCGGATCGACCCGGAAGGGTTCCTGCCCGAGGACCGCGAGGTCGGCATCGACGACGTCCGCGCTGGCTTCGAAGAGCTCTGTGACGAGCTGGGAATGCGCCCCGAGGAGGCCGCACAGGGCGTGCTCGACGTCGCCAACGCCAACATGGCGCGGGCGCTCCGAGTCGTCTCCGTCGAGCAGGGTCACGACCCGCGGGAGTTCGCACTGGTGGCCTTCGGCGGCGCCGGGCCGCTCCACGCGCCGACGCTGGCGGCCGAACTCGATATCCCGACCGTGCTCGTCCCCCGGACCGCGGGCGTGCTCTCGGCCCAGGGGCTGCTCATCAGCGATATCGTCTACGACTACAGCCGCTCCCGCGTGCGTCCCTGGGCCGACGTGGACCCCGCAACCGTCGCCACGGCGTTCGCCGAGCTCCGGACCGAAGGCGACACCGAACTCGATAGTGAGGGCATCGCGCCCGAGCGCCGGCGCTTCGAGCGCACGGCGGACCTTCGGTACGTGGGCCAGTCCTTCGACGTCTCGGTCCCCGTTCCGGACGGTGAGGTCGACGCCGAGACGCTCGACACCGTGGAGCACCGGTTCCACGAGCGCCACGAGAAGCGGTACGGGCACGCCGACCCGGAGGAGCCGGTCGAACTCGTCACGCTGCGCCTGCGCGCCCGCGGCGTCGTCGACGAACCAGCGCTGGAGCCCGCCGGGACCGGCGGCACCGTCGCCGACGCCATCTCGGAGCACCGCGACACCTCCTTCGACGGCGAGGTTCACGAGACGCCGGTGTACGACCGGGACCGACTGCCGGCATCGACCGGCTTCGAGGGCCCCGCCGTCGTGGAGGGCGAGGAGAGCACCGTCGTCGTCCGCCCCGGCCAGTCCGTCTCGGTGGACGTCGATGGAACGCTCGCCGTGGACACGGGGGTGGCCCAATGAGTGACGCACGCGACGAGGCAGCGACGACGCCAGACGTCGACTCGGTTACCCTCGAAGTCGTCCGAAATGGCTGCGTCGCCGTCGCCGAAGAGATGAACGCCAACCTCGTACGGACTGGCTACTCGCCCAACATCAAGGAGCGGCGGGACTGCTCCTGTGCGCTGTTCGACGCCGACGGCGAGATGGTGAGCCAGGCCGAGAACATGCCCGTCCATCTGGGCGCGATGCCGTTCTCCGTTGCCGCCGCGGTCGACGCGTTCGAGGGCGAACTGGAACCCGGTGACGCAGTGCTGCTCAACGACCCGTTCCGCGGCGGCGCCCATCTCCCGGACCTGACGCTGGTCTCGCCCATCTTCGAGCCCTCCGAGGCTCAGCGCGCCTCGAAAACGCGAACGGGGAGCGAAGCGACCCGTGAGCGCGAAACCCTCGACGACGAGCAGCCGCGGCTCGTCGCCTACGCCGCCAACCGCGCCCACCACGCGGACGTCGGTGGCTCCACGGCTGGCAGCGTCGCCGCCGATTCGACCGAGATCTACCAGGAGGGGCTGCGCATCCCGCCGGTCAAACTGTTCGAGGCCGGCGCGCCCAACGACGACGTGTTCGAGATGATCCTCGCAAACGTCCGGACGCCCGACGAGCGCCGGGGCGACCTCCGAGCCCAGGAGGCCGCAAACGAGACGGCCCGGAACCGGGTCCACGGCCTCGTCGAGGAGTACGGCGCCGACACGCTCGCCGCGGCGTTCGACGAGGTGAAAGACTACTCCGAACGCCGGATGCGCTCGGAACTGGAAGCCTTCCCCGACGGAACCTACGAGTTCGGCGACCTGCTCGACGACGACGGCCGTGGGAACACCGACCTCCCGATCGAAGTGGAGGTCACCGTCGCCGGCGACGAGGTCCACGTCGATTTCGCCGGCACCGCCCCCCAGACCGAGGGTCCGATCAACGCGGTGCTGGCGGTCACCTCCTCGGCGACGTACTACGCGGTCCGCTGTGTGACTGACCCGGATATCCCGCCGAACCACGGCTGCTACCGACCGATCACGATCGACGCGCCAGACGGCAGTCTCGTGAACCCGAACCCGCCGGCAGCGGTTGTGGGCGGCAACCTGGAGACCAGTCAACGCGTCACCGACACGGTGCTCGGCGCGTTCGGCACGGAGGCGCCAGAGCGCGTGCTCGCGGCCTGCCAGGGAACGATGAACAACATCACCTTCGGCGGCACCGACCCGCGGGCAGCAGCGGAAGACGAAGCGGGGCGACCCTACGCCTTCTACGAAACCCAGGGTGGCGGCTTCGGCGGCCGAGCCGGGAAGGACGGGATGGACGGCGTCCACGTCCACATGAGTAACACGATGAACACGCCCGCCGAAGTGCTCGAGACCGCCTACCCGCTCCGGATTCTGCGCTACTCGCTGCGGCCGGATTCCGGTGGTGCCGGCGAGTTCCGCGGCGGTCTCGGGCTCCGCCGGGATATCGAGGTCCGGAACCACGAGGCCCGCTTCAGCCTGCTCGCGGACCGCCACCAGCACTCCCCGTACGGCCTGGAGGGCGGCGACGACGGCGAGCGCGGCGCCGCGTACTTGTTCGAGGACTCGGTGGCGTACGCAGCCGTGGAGGAGGACGAGACACCCGACGGGGCTCCGCTCCGCGCCGGCGTCGAGAAACTCCCCCAGAAATCCGTCCACGACCTGTCGGCGGGCAGCATCGTCAGCATCCGTACGCCCGGGGCAGGCGGCTACGGCGACCCGAGCGAGCGCTCGCCACGGGCGCTCGCCCGTGATCTGCGGCTGGGGAAGCTGCGCCAGGGGGAACTCCGCGAGTGCTACGGCGTGACCCCCGAGGAGCTGCCAGAGGAGTAACCGAGACGGCGCTGAGCGTAGCTGCTGGAGGCGGGGGCCGTTAGAACCCGGGGGTCTTTACTCTCGGAAGTGAATCCACATCCATGTCCGGAGATGAGGGCCCCGACGTGCCGATCCACTGCCCGGTCTGCGAGACGACCACCCGCGTTCCCCTCGAGGAACTCCAGGAACGCATCGACCGCCACAACGAGTCGGTGCACGACGGCGAGGAGCAGGCCCGCGTCGACCCCGAACTTGCCGCCGCGTTTCAGGACCTGGTCGTCGAAGATCTGGGGCTGTTAGCGGACGAAGACGAGTACGAGAACACAGGGTAGCGCGACCACAGCGGTTTCTCCGTTAGCGCTGTTTGTGCAGCCGATTCCGGTCGTAGTAGAGGTCGACGTGGTCCCCGTGCTCCTCGAACGTCGCGGTCTTCTTGGCACCCGCCATGGTCGGGATATCGAACTCATCGCCGGGGTTCTCTGGGTCGGCGGGGAGCAGCGTCAGCGTCTCCTCACCGAGTGCGCTCTCGCTGGTGAGCCTGAGCGCGCCCGCCTCGCGCTCGACTGTCGCCGTCGTGATGCCACGGTAGGACTCGTACTCGCCAGTCAGTTTCTCGAAGCGGGATTTGCGGGCGAAGAACGGGACCGCTTCCTCGGGGTCCTCACCAGCCAGAATCGCGAGCACACCTTTCGCGACGGTCGGCGGCGTCGGCGACGGCGTCGTGTTCGCGCCTATCGCGATCGCCCACTCGCCATCCTCGGTGAACCCCATATATGATGAGGAGACGCCGAGTGAGCCGCCGTGGCCGACGAGCGTGCGCCCGACGACGTCCGTCCGTTGCCAGCCGTAGCCATACTCGCTGTCGGCCCGCTCCATGTGGCCGGCGTGGGCTTGGGCGAGCGACTCCTCGGCGATGAGTTCGGTCCCCTCGAACGTCCCGCCGTTCTGCTGCATCCGGAGATAGCGAGTGAGTTCAGTCACCGGAGCGATGAGCCCCCCGGCGGGGAGGCTGACCGGCCGGTAGGGGTACGGCGTCGCCTCAGCCCCGCCGTCTTTGAGCGCGTGCGGAGTCATCGCGTCGCCCTCCTTCAACGCTGCGGGGTCCATCCCCGAGCGCTCCATCCCCAGCGGCTGGAGGATTTCGGACTCGACGAACTCGTCGAACGGCGTGCCCGAGAGTTCTTCCACGACCTCGCCGAGCAGATTGTAGCCCGAGTTGCAGTACATGAACCGCTCGCCCCGGGGCCCCGCGATCTCGTCGGCGGCGCCGTTGAGATGCCGGTGGAAATCCTCCCGGTCGCCCAGCGGGACGCCGTACTCCTCGACACCGGTGAGGCGGTAGAGCAGAACGGTGCTCGTTCCGAGCGACGGGAGCCCGGAGGAATGAGTCAGCAGGTCGTGGAGCGTGATTGGGCCGTCCTCGCCCTCGATACGGATGCCGTCGAGGTGGGCAGAGAGCGGGTCGTCGACGCGCAGTTTCCCGCGCTCGGCCAGAAGCTGGATCGAGAGCGCCGTGAACGATTTCGTGCATGAGGCGACGCCGTAGAGCGTTTCGGGGGTCGCCGGGCTGTTCTCGGTGAGTTCGCGAGAGCCGAAGCCACCAGTGTAGGCGATGTCGCCGTCACGAACCACCGCGATGCTCGCGCCGGGGACGGTCGCGTCGGTCAGCCAGTCGCCGAGGAACTGCTCCAACTGGTGGATCGTCTCGTCGGTGAGTGACGCCATACCACACACAGACGCCGGGTGCTCCTGAAGCCACGAGTACCGGCCAGTCGTTCCGACTCGTCGGAGCGATTATCAGGAATCCACGGACTGCCGAACGCTTATGCCGGTGCCGGCCACCTCGGAAGGTAGTGCTTCAGGATCGTCGTGGCGTCAGCGAGACCATCGGCTTCGTGCTCGTGTTCTCGCTCATCGTCCTCACCGTCGGGGTCGTGCTTACCGCCGGCTACGGTGGGCTACAGGACGCCCGCGACGCCGAACGAGTGAACAATGCCGAGCGCGCCTTCGACGTGTTCGCAGACAACGTCGAGGATATCACCCACCACGGCGCCCCGAGCCGCGGGACGGAGATCCGGCTCGCGGAAGCCACGATCAGCTCCGGGCCACCGACCTACTTGAACGTATCGGGGTTCAACGCCAGCGGGACCAACCGCTTCACGACAGGGAACTACAGCATCGACCCGGTCGTGTATCGCGCCGAGGACACCCGTGTCCGCTACAGCGCTGGCGCAGTGACCCGGATTCAGACGGACGGTGCCGGGATGGTCGAGCCACCGGAGTTCGTCCTCAGCCAGGACCACGTCATCGTCCCCATCATCCAGCTATCAGTCGAGGAGGGCGCGGTTTCGGGCTCCAAAACCGTGCTCGTCCGCACCGAGCGGAACATCCGTCGCGACGTCGTCGACGATTCCGGCACCGTCGACACGCTCCGTCTGAATATCTCGACGCCCGCACCCGACCCGTGGGAACAGTATCTCGAACGGCAAGGGATGAACTGCACACGACTGGGCGCTGGCGGGGGCGAACGGGCGAAACTGACCTGTACGAAACCGGACGTGGAACGGGTCCGGGTCGTCTGGTATCAGATTCGGGTCAGCTTCAGCTGACGCTCAGAACTCGACCGGAATTTCGATAACCGTCGGCTGGTCGCGGTCGAACGCCGCCGACAGCGCCGCCGGAAGCGCCGCCTCGAGCTCCTCGAACTCGACGCGCTGGCCGGCCGCGCCGAACCCCTCGGCCAGCGCGACGAAATCCGGATTCTCGATATCGGTCGCCATCGTCCGGCCGTACTGCGCGCGCTGGACGTCCTCCAGGATGTCGTAGGAGTCGTCGTTGAGCACGACGATCGGCACGCCGATGTCGTATTTCACCGCGGTCGCCAGGTCGCCGACGGTGAAGATGAAGCCGCCGTCGCCGACCAGGCCGACGACCTGCCGGTTCGTGCCGACCGCGGCGCCGAAGGCTGCCGGCGGGGAAAAGCCGAGCGTCCCGTAGCCCATCGGGAAATGGAAGCTCCCCGGTTCCTCCATCGGGAACCGGTTACGCCCTTCGTAGCAGAGCTTGGTCATGTCGTTGACGACGACAGCATCGTCGTCGAGGCTCTCTCGGAGCACGCTGAGCACCGCGTGGCGGTTGTCCTCGTCGGCAGTCGCCGCGAGTGGGGCTGGTTCCGCGGACTCGACAGCAGCCCCGGATTCGTGCGGCGTGAACCCCTGGGTCGCCAGCCGGTCTTGAATACCTGCGAGTGCCTGCTCGGCGTCGCCGACGATACCCATTGCAGTCGGATGATTCTTCGCGAGGTTCGTGTAATCGATATCGACGTGGATCAGCTCTTCGGGGAACGGCACGCCGCCGGTTTCCTGCTCGCTCAACTCCGTCCCGACCGCCAGTGCGACGTCCCGAGACGCGAGGAACGACTCGGCGGCATCGCTCCCCACAGTGGTCCCGAGGCAGGCGTCGTGACTCGCCGGCACCACCCCTTTGCCGGCGGTGGTCGTCACGACGGGGAGGCCCGTTTCGTCGACGAACCGGCGAACCGTCTCCGCAACCTCGACGGTGCCGCCGCCGACAACCAGGACAGGCTGGTCGGCCGCCACGAGGCGGTCGGCTGCCTCATCCAGCCGGTCGGCATCGGGCGCAGGCGGCGATGCCGGCGCGCGGTCGACGAGTTCGACCTGCTCCTCGCGTTCGAGTACGTCGGTCGGGATTTCGAGGTGAACCGGTCGGGGCCGGTGGCTCTCCAGATACGAGAACGCGTCCGCGACAGCGCCGGGAATGTCGCTGACGCGCTCGACGCGCTCGCTGTAGGCGGCGATTGACTCCATCACCCCCTGCTGGTCTTTGAGTTCGTGGAGCATCCCCTTCCCGCGGTCACCCTCGTTGACGGCGTTAGCCGTCGAGATAACGAGCATCGGCGAGGAGTCGGAGTAGGACTGCCCGACCGCAGTGGCGACGTTCGTGAGCCCGGGGCCGGTGATGACGAGCGCGACGCCGACCCGGCCGGTGGTGCGCGCGTAGCCGTCAGCCATGAAGCCGACACCCTGTTCGTGGCGCGCCGTCACGTGGTCGATATGTCCGTCAACCAGCGCGTCGTAGAGTTCGAGGTTGTGGACCCCTGGGATCCCGAACGCGACATCGACACCCTCCCGTTCGAGCTGCTCGACAACCGCGTGTCCGCCTGTGAGTCGATGCATGGTGGTACCGAGAGGGGAAGGAAGGTAGTTCTTTCTCCGAGAGTATTGGTTTGCCCGTTCTGGGTAGCGGTCTTCGCCGAAGCCCGGACGCTGCGGGGACAGTTCCCGGACGGAGTCGTGACCCGTGGCGACCCGTTCGACCCCGTCGAGCCCGAACCGTCATGGCGGACCGAGCGGACAGTGTCCCCCCTATAGATTTTTCCCCGTCGACGCGAAAGAGAGAGCCATGTCTGAGACGACAGCTGCCGACGACCGTTCGGTCTCTCGGCTCGGCCGCATCGCGATCGGGCTGGGGCTGGCGCTCCAGGCCTCGGAGGATTTCCGCGATATGGATGACACCGTCGACTACGCCGACTCGGCGGGCGTTCCGATGCCGGAACTGCTGGCGCCGCTTGCCTCGGGAACGATGTTGGTCGCCGGCCTCGGTATCGCGCTCTGGCGCCTGCCCCGGCTGGCAACCAGTGCGGCGGCTGGGTTCCTCGCGGTTGTCACGATGACGATGCACGACTTCTGGAACGCCGACGAGGACTCGCGGGACGGTGAGCGGCTGGCCTTCTTCGGCAATCTCACGATGTTTGGTGGGTTGCTGGTGTTGCTTCGGGAGGCGTTTCGGTAGCGGGTCCGTGAGTGGCGGGGTTACGCGGGAAGTAAAGGGAAGCAACACACCGACTGCTGGTAACTCCGAGTCCGTCTTTCGCAACTCGTCCGGATCTGTCTGTTCGAACGCTGCCAGCCGCTCGTGGACTCGGTCCATGATGTCACCTGCACGCGGTCCATCGTGTACCCGAACACCAGGTTGGACCTCACCTGGGAGGATAATCCACTCAGTGGTGTCCGCTCGGTCCACCCAATCGACGCTGATGTAGCCACGCTGTTCGGTGAGTTCTTCGACGACACCGCGACTCAGGTACAGCTCTCAGTCTTCGTCTCGGACGTACTGAACGAACGTCTCAGATGAGTCACTCCCCGTACCGCCGATCGTCCGGAGAAAGCTAGTATCGAGGATGAGCGCAGTCGGGAACGGCGACGGATGCGACTCACTCATCGCTGCGCTGGTACGGTGCCTGCTCGATAGCCCGGTCGTGAACGTCTACGTCGAAGGTGACGTCGTCGAGCATCGGATCGTGGTCTTTCACCACGG
>NZ_JAZKRY010000101.1:0-9322 GCF_036626355.1 Halolamina sp.
TGGATCAACGACTGCCTGTTCATGCCCCAGGACCACCCCGCGCGCACCCACTGGGACCGGTTCGCGCTAGATGTGGACCCCGTCGACGAGCTCCCCGAGGAGCTCGTCGAAGCCGTCGAGAACGCCCACCGGGAGGGCGTCGGCGACGATGGTGACGGCTACCACTCGCCGTGGGACGAGGGGTTCGCCCGTGAGGTCGCGCTCCGGGGCCACACCACCTCGCTCTCGATGCGGTATCTCTCCGGGATGGCCGAGGCACTCTCCGACGGTGACGGGCAAGCGTCGGAGTCGGGGAGCGTAGAGCCCCCCCAGCGCTACTTCTCCGTCGAGAAGGCGTACCGCAACGACACCATCGACGCCACCCACCTGCTGGAGTTCTTCCAGATCGAGGGCTGGGTGATGGCCGAGAACCTCTCGGTGCGTGACCTGATGGGGACGTTCGAGGAGTTCTACCGCCAGTTCGGCATCACCGACGTGCAGTTCAAACCCCACTACAACCCGTATACGGAGCCCAGCTTCGAGCTGTTCGGCCGCCACCCCGAGACGGACGAGCTGATCGAAATCGGCAACAGCGGGCTCTTCCGGGAAGAGGTGCTCAGGCCGCTTGGCGTGGAGTGTGACGTGATGGCCTGGGGGCTCGCACTCGAGCGGCTGGCGATGCTCTACACCGGCGCCGACGACATCCGCGACCTGCACGGCACGCTGGCGGATCTCGAGTTCCTGCGGAACACGGAGGTGATCTACTGATGCCTGTTGTCGATATCGACCCCGATGAGCTGCGGACGCTCACCGGCCACGACGAGAAGGACGACGACGCGTTCAAGCAGGACCTGTTCGGCCTCGGCCTGGAGTTCGAGGGCGAGACCGAGGAGGGGGAGCTCCAGTTCGAGTTCGCCCCCGACCGGCTCGACCGGCTCTCGGTCGAGGGGGTCGCCCGCTCGTTACGCTACCAGTACGGCGAGGACACGGGCGTCTACGTCCCCGACACGAACGACCCCGACTGGACTATCCAGGTGGACGCCTCGGTGCCGAACGAGCGGCCGTACGTCACCGGCGCAGTCGTCCGCGGCATCGACCTGGACGAGGCAGCGCTCGACTCGCTCATCCAGTTACAGGAGAAGCTCCACGCGACGATGGGGCGCCAGCGCGCGAAAGGCGCCATCGGCATCCACGACCTCGTGATGCTGAAGGGCGAGCGCATCGATGAGCGCGACCTCGCCGGGGACACGAGCGACCCGACGGACGACCTCACCCCTGTGGGGGGCGAAGACGGCGCGCACCGAGCAGGCGCTCCGGGGGGCGATGAGGCTACTGACGTGGGCGGACCGACCATCACCTACCGCGGCGTCGAACCCGAGGAGGACACGTTCGTCCCGCTCGACGCGGACAAGGCGATGACACCGGCCGACGTGCTCGCGGAGCATCCGACCGGCGAGACGTACGCCGACATCGTCTCGGAGTACGAGCGCTATCCGGCGATCTACGACGAACTGGGGCTGTTCTCGTTCCCACCGGTCATCAACGGCCAGCGGACCGAGCTATCGACGGGCTCTCGGAACCTGTTCGTCGAGATGACCGGCACCGACCAGTGGACGATCGACCGGATGCTCGCCATCATCTGCTACGCCCTCGACGCCCGCGGCGGCTCCATCGAGGAGGTCGACGTCGTGTACGAGCCCGAGGCGCCAGGCGAGCGGGACAGCGACCACCTGATCCGGCCGGAACTCGACGTGCGCCGGAAGACCGTGCGTCACGAGCGCATCGAGTCCACGCTGGGCATCGACCTGGAGATGGAGGAGGTCCAGGAGCTGTTCGCCCGCTCCGGGCTTGGCTCGTCGGCGAAGCTTGGGGAAGAGACAGCGTACGAGGTGGAGATCCCGCCCTACCGCGTCGACGTGCTCCACCCCGTCGACCTGGTCGACGACGTGGGCCGGGCGTACGGCTTCGACGATCTGGAGCCGAAATACCCCGTCATCGGGACCATCGGCGGCCGACACGAGCGCAGCCGGCTGGAGCGGGCTACCCGGACGGCGCTCGTGGGACTCGGCTTCGAGGACCTCCTGAACTTCCACCTCAGTTCGCCCGCGGAGAACTACGAGCGGATGAACGTCGAGGAGGGGAGCGACGTCCTCGGCGGCGAACCGGCGGTCAACGTCACTAGCTCGTACAGCGAGGACTACACCCAGCTTCGGACCTGGGCGCTCCCCTCGCTGATGCACGTCCTGGAGAACAACACCCACCGGCGTTACCCGCAGGAGCTCTCCGAGGTGGGTTTCGTCGCGAACCGCGACGAGACGGTGAACACGAACGTCGCCGAGCACCGCACCGTCGCGGGCGCGATTGCGCGCACGAATGCGACCTACGAGGAGATCAAAGGGCGGCTGCAGGCGCTCGTCTCGGAGTTCGACGTGACGCTTTCGACGCCGGCGACGGACCACCCCAGCTTCATCGACGGCCGCGTCGCCGACGTCGTCATCGACGGCGAGTCGGTTGGCGTCATCGGGGAGCTACACCCCGAGGTGCTGGTCGCGCGTGACCTGGAGGTGCCCGTCGCGGCGTTCGAGTTCCGGCTGGACGCGCTCGCGAACTGACCGGGTCGACAGCGCGAATCCTTCTTACGCGGCTCAGGTGCCGGAGAAGGAGTCGCCGAACCCGGCGAAGAGGGTGAAGACGTACGCCGGGCCGACGAGGAAGACGAGGTACCAGACGACCCCCGCGACGACGAGCAGGGCCGCATTCGGCTGGTCCCCCTCGGGAACCCAGTCGATCCCCTTCTCGGGGAGGATGTACAGGAGCAGGACCGGCCACAGGACCAGTGAAACCACCGTCGCCAGAACGATGCCGTCCACCCCTGCGGCGTAGAGCGGTGACGCCGTTCCGGGTGAGAGCACGTCGCGGCTCAGCGAGAGTCCGGCGCCGAAGAGAAAGCCCCAGACCACCGCCGGGAGCGGAATCCAGAGGACGTAGTTCACCAGCCACTCGCGGGGGGGGAGGGCGTCGAACAGCTGGCGGAGCCGCTTCGACACGAGGAACGGCGTCCACACGACCCCGACGAGCCAGCCGTAGAGGCCGAGAACGACGGCGAGGAACACGCCGGTGTGGAGCACGGAGACAATGTCGACTGCCATACAGATTGGTTCTGGAGCGGGGGTATGGGTTTTCTGGTCGGGCGGCGTCTCACCCCTCCCCGGTCGAGAACACCAGACAGTAGGAGTGGTCGTAGCCGTAGCCGAACGCCCCGTTACGGTCGTGGTCGTCGCTGTCCTCCCAGGCGACGACGACTTCGCCGTCGAAATCGAAGACGGTTCCGACGCGCTCGGCGATGTCCCACGCCAGCGTCGTCACTCGCCCCTCGTACTTCATGTTCACAACATCGATGACGACGGTGCCGCCGGGTGCTATCACCGATTCGAGGCGGGTGAACGCCGTCTCGATGTCGTCGAGGTACTCGTCGTAGCTGCTCTCGCCCGCGTAGTTCCTGAAGGGGTTCCGGTGGTCCCTCCGTTCCATGAACGGCGGCGAGGTGAAACAGCAGGCACAGGCCGGGAGCCACGACGAATCCAGGTCGAGCACGTCGCCCTGCCGGACGTTCTCCGGAGCCGTGAGCTGGTCTCGGCTGTAGCTAACCCGCTCCTGTTCGTACTCGACGCCGTACGGCACGCGGTCCAGTCGTTCGGCGACTGTGAGAGTCGTCCCGTAGCCCGCGAACGGGTCGAGGACGGCGTCGCCCGGCTCTGTGTACGCCTCGAGGAAGCGTTCGACGAGGGTGGGGGGCGTCCGGACCTCGTTCACGTGCCCCGCCGGGAGGTCGTCGTCGTGACCGTACTCGAGCGAGAGGTGCGTCTGCATGCGACTGTCGTTCGAATGACCGGATATCGGTTTTCCGGTTCCGTTCGACGCCGGCAGGCCGGTGAGCGCCAGCGTGAAGCGCCGGCGAACACACTATGGCGACTGGCTCCGTATCGGGGGATATCTCCGCCGATGCCTTCGCTCTGGTGAGCGACGACACCCGGGTCGCAATTCTGCGCGCGCTCCACGAGCTCGACACGCCGGTCGCGTTCTCGGCGCTGTACGAGCAGCTCGCCGTCGGCGACTCGGCCCACTTCAACTACCACCTCAGCGAGCTCCGACCACAGTTCGTCACCAAGACAGCGGACGGCTACGAGCTCACCGCCGGGGTCGGCGGCTGGCTCGCCCGGTCGTCGCCGGGCGCTACACGGACAGCCCGACCGTCGAGCCCGACGTCACCACCGGACGGCTGACGCCGTCGCCGTCGACGCCGCCGCCGTGTTTACTGTCAGGTGTGCGGCCGGGAGGCGGTGACCTCGTTCGGCTCGATCGCCGCCCGCGACGAGCGGGTGCGGCGGTTCCACCGCGAGCGCGACGCCCGGCTGGTTGAGGTCACGTTCCACGTCGCCGGCGATATCTGCCGGGCCACCGCCGATGGTTCGCTGGACGTCGTAGACGTCGAGGTTCTCGCCGGTGGCGAGTGACTGCCGGCGCGCTCCCCCGTGACCACGTAGAACGCCACCCACAGGACCGAGTTCTTTAACAGGCGCTCACGGGAACGTTCAGACAACATGCCCAGCGGTCCCTACGACGCCGACGCGGTCGAGGAGAAGTGGCAACAGCGGTGGCTCGACGACGAGACGTACGCCTACCAGGGGGTCGAGGACCCCGACACCGCCTTCGCCATCGACACGCCGCCGCCGACCGTCTCCGGTAGCCTCCACTGGGGCCACGTTTACGGCACCGTCCTCCAGGACATCGTCGCCCGCTTCACCCGGATGCAGGGCCAAGAGGTGTACTACCCCTTCGGCTACGACGACAACGGTATCGCCTCCGAGCGCCTGACCGAGGACGAACTCGACATCCGCCATCAGGAGTTCGAGCGCCGCGAGTTCCAGCAGAAATGCCGGGAGGTCTGTGCCGGCTTCGAGGAGGAGTTCACCGAGAACATGCAGTCCTTTGGCTTCTCGATCGACTGGAACAACACCTACCGGACCATCGAACCGCGGGTCCAGCGCATCTCACAGCTCTCCTTCATCGATCTCTACGAGCAGGGCCGGGAGTACCGCAAGCGCGCCCCGGCCATCTGGTGTCCGGAGTGTGAGACCGCCATCTCCCAGGTCGAAACCGAGGACGACGAACAGGAGAGCCACTTCCACGATATCGCGTTCGAACTCGTCGACGGCGGCGAAGCCCCGGGGGGAGACCCTGACGCCGCGAGCCAGGAGGCGCTCACCATCTCCACTACCCGCCCGGAACTTCTCCCCGCGTGCGTGGCCGTCTTCGTCCACCCCGAGGACGAGGAGAACGCGACCCTCGTCGGTCAGGAGGCGAAGATTCCGCTGTTCGGCCAGGAGGTTCCCATCATCGAGGACGAGCGGGTCGACCGCGAAACCGGCTCGGGTATCGTGATGTGCTGTACGTTCGGCGACCAGACTGACATCGAGTGGTACCAGGCCCACGACCTGGACCTCCGCCTCGCCATCGACGAGTCGGGCCACCTCACCGAGGTTGCCGACGAGTACGAGGGGATGCACGCGAGCGACGCCCGTGAGGCCATCGTCTCGGACCTCCGGGCCGTGGATGCGCTGCTCGACCGCCGGGAGATCACCCACACCGTCAACGTGCATGAGCGCTGTGGCGTCGGCGTCGAGTTCCTCGTCGCCGACCAGTGGTACGTCGAGCTACTCGACCGGACCGACGAGTATCTCGACGCCGGCCGAGAGATGGACTGGTACCCCGAGAAGATGTTCTCCCGCTACAAACACTGGATCGAGGGGCTCCAGTGGGACTGGTGTATCTCCCGTCAGCGCTCCTCTGGCATCCCGTTCCCCGTCTGGTACTGCGAGAACTGTGACGAGGCCGTGATGGCCGAGAAAGCGGACCTCCCCGTGGACCCGCTCTCGGACGACCCCCCCGTCGACGCCTGTCCCGCGTGCGATCACGAGGAGTTCGTCCCAGAGGACGACGTGCTCGACACCTGGGCCACCTCCTCGCTCACGCCACTCATCAACGCCGGCTGGGACTGGGATGCCGAGAGCGAGGGCTTCGAGATGGAGAATCCGGAGCTGTTCCCGATGGACCTGCGCCCACAGGGCCACGACATCATCTCGTTCTGGCTGTTCCACACCGTCGTCAAATGTTACGAGCACACCGGCGAGGTGCCCTTCGACGCCGTGATGATCAACGGTATGGTGCTCGACGAGGACCGGCGAAAGATGTCCAAATCGGTCGGCAACGTCGTCACACCCGCCGAGGTGACAGCGAAGTTCCCCGTCGACGCCGCGCGGTTCTGGGCCGCCGGGAGTTCCATCGGCGACGACCTCCCCTACCAGGAGAAGGGGCTGCGCGCCGGTGAGAAGCTGATGCAGAAGCTCTGGAACGCCTCGAAACTCGTCGACTCGCTCACGCCCGACGAGGACCTCGACCTCGACGAGGCCGAACTGTCGGCGCTCGACCGCTGGCTGCTCGCCGAACTCGACAGCGAGGCCGAGTTCGTCGCGGAGATGCTCGAGGAGCGGCAGTTCTCCAAGGCACGCGACAGCCTGCGGAGCTTCTTCTGGGGGACGTTCTGCGACGACTACCTCGAGATCGCCAAACAGCGCGTTCGCGAGGAGGACGACGTTGGCGGGAGCGAAGCTCCCGCCGGCCAATCGGAAGCGTCCGCTTCCGATGCTGACTCCGCGAAGTACACGCTCCGGACTGCCCACAAGCGGTTCCTGAAGCTGTTTGCACCCGTTCTTTCACACATCACCGAGGAGATCTGGCAGGACCAGTACGTGGGAGGCGAGGCGAACGGCGAATCCCTGAGCGACGACGAGTTCCAGAGTCTCCACCGGACCGCGTGGCCCGAGCCGACCGGCGTCGACGCCGACCACGATGCCGGCGAGACGGCGATGGCCGTCGTCGGCGCGCTCCGACGCTACAAGAGCGAGCGACAGCTTCCGCTCAACGCCGAACTCGAGCGTGTCACCGTCTACGGCGACGTGAGCGGCTTCGAGAACGACATCCGGAACGTGATGCACGTCAGGGAGCTGGAAGCGAAAGAGGAGGCACCCGAGGTCGAGTCGGTCACCACGGGAATCGACCTCGACTACTCGGTCGTCGGGCCGGAGTACGGTGCTGACGTGCCCGAGATCGAGGAAGGCATCGAGAACGGCGAGTACGACCTGGGTGAGGAGACGCTGACCGTCGCGGGCCACGAACTCGGCCCCGCGGAGTTCACCGTCGAGCGAGAACGGCGGTACTCCGGCGACGGCGAACTGGTCGAAACCGAGGACGCGCTGGTTGTCGTCCAGGAGTAAGAAGACAGTTGCCGGAGAACCGCAGCGGAACCGCCCCAGGCCCGATAACTCGTGTTACTGGTCGACGCCGATGGCGTCCTCGATGGAGTCGAAGCCGTCGCGGTCGAGCAGGTCGAGCAGCCCCTCGTTGATGTCTCGCGCGAGCGAGGGCCCCTCGTAGACGAGGCCGGTGTAGAGTTGGACGACGCGTGCGCCCGCACGAATCTTTCTGTAGGCACCCTCGGCGTCACTGATACCGCCCACGCCGATGACCGGCACGTCGGTCCGTTCGGCGACGAAGCCGACGAGCCCCGTCGCGCACTCCTCGATCGGATCGCCGGAGAGCCCGCCGCGTTCGGCCTGCTGTGGGGCGGTGAGGCTCTCGGGCCGCTCCGTGGTCGTGTTGGTGACGATGACGCCGTCGAGGCCCATCTCGTCGACGACTGCGAGCGAGTCCTCGATCGCCGGCCCGGGGAGGTCCGGGGAGAGCTTCACCAACAGGGGCGCGGCGCCCGCGTCCTGCAGTTCGCCGATGATGGCTTCGAGGGATTCGCGGTTCTGGAGCGAGCGGAGCCCGGGGGTGTTCGGGCTGGAGACGTTGACGACGAAGTAGTCGCCCGCGTCCGCGACGCGCTCGTACGTGTAGCGGTAATCCGATGGCGCCTCCTCCAGGGGCGTTGATTTCGACTTGCCGATATTGATGCCGATCGGGACGTTCGGGAGGGTGGTCTCGTCCAGCCGTGCGCCGATGGTGTCGGCGCCCTCGTTGTTGAACCCCATCCGGTTGATGAGCGCACGGTCGGGTTTCAGCCGGAACAGCCGCGGGCGCGGGTTGCCGGGCTGGCGCTCGGCGGTGACGCCGCCGACTTCGACGTGGCCGAAGCCGAGCGCGGCCAGCGCACGCGACACGCGGGCGTTCTTGTCGAATCCGGCGGCGACGCCGACAGGGGTGGGGAACTCCTGGCCGAAGGCCGTCACCGAGAGCCGCTCGTCGTCGACGACGTAGGTGCCGCGGAGCATGGACTCGACGGGAGTGTTCTGGACGGCTTCCAGACTGCGGCTGACGAGACCGTGGGCGGTTTCGGCCGGGAGCGAGAACAGGACGGGCTTTGTGAGCGTGTACAGGCTCATCGCGTGCTGGTCATAGCGGCTCAGAAGTCGTGTTCGACGTCGTCCGCATCGGCGCTCTGGATGATGATCTTCCCGTCGCGGACACGGACGAACACCTCATCACCGATATCCATGCCGGCAACCTCGAGTTCGTCCTCGTGGAGGTTCACATGGACGTTATGGTACTCGCCGTTCTCGTCTTTGGCCCCGCTCGGGCTGAGCTTCTTCTTGCGGACCATCTGCTCTATCTATCTGAGTTTGGCTGGAGGTGATACTAAAGTGTTTGTTCCCAAGCCTGCCGCGCGCGAGCACCGAAGGGGGTGAAAGCGGCGGATTTTCGCCCCGGTTTTCGGGTGATGCGGTAGGGGTGTATAAAAACCCCCTGGCAGAAGGCGCCGTATTCCCCGATATTTTTATATAACGCCATGTGTTCCACCCGCATGGAGACGAAAACCATGGTACGAGAAGACGGTAAGCGGAACTTTGCATTGCGAGAACAGGACGGCGAGGAAAGCGTGTTCTCCGGGAACACGCCACGGCAGGCGGCGCTGAAAGCTGCACGCCGGCTTACCCCCGCCGACTCCGAAGAGGACGCTGACCGGCAATCGCTCAAACTTCGGGAGAAAGGGACCGACAAAGTCCACATCTACGAGGGCTGGGCGTGGGAGGAGGAAGCGCCTGACAACAAGCCCGACTGGATGCCCGAAGTGATCACCGAGGCGAACGTCTCGAAAGAGGGCATCAAACACCTCGAGGAGTAACGCCGCAGTGTGGGCCGACCACACGTTCATTTCTCTTCGTTACGCAGCTCTTTCTCGCGGAGGGAGACGTCCACGCGCGGCAACCACCCGCCCCAACCGAGCGTCTCATAGTGATTACTGCGAGTCTGTCCCGCCGTGACCATCCGTGTCGGTGAGGGG
>NZ_JAZKRY010000102.1:0-8958 GCF_036626355.1 Halolamina sp.
CGAGTCTGTCCCGCCGTGACCATCCGTGTCGGTGATGGGAGCCCCTGACCCGGCGTCTTTCGACACCGTCGATGCACCGATTCGCCGTAATCACTATCAGTTCCCAGCTTGTCGAGTCGGCGCCCGTTAGCGTCGGAGCAGCTCCCGTCCCCTGCTGCCTGCGTCGGGATCAAGCAGTGGCACCGGCTCTCCCTGCTCGTTGGTTGCCAGTCGGATACTTAGGGCGACACAGCCAGCGGCCAGCAGAACGCCCGCGACGACGTCAGTCAGCCAGTGGATACCCAGATACATCGTGGAGATGGCGACTGATACCGCGCCGATGCTGGCGACCGGAAGCCAGCGGGGCGACACCGACCGGTAGTAGTACGCGAGAAACGCGACGGAGGCGGAGAGAGACGTGTGCAGCGAGGGGAAGACGTTGGTGTTCACGTTCACCTGACTGGTCAGGAGCTGTGACCGAGGCCAACTCGTGAACAGCAGCGAGTTCACCGCCTCCGGCATGAAGTTCCGCGGGCCGTACGTGACGAAGATGATGTAGCAGACCAGGCCGATTCCGTAGTTCAGGATGTACGTAAGCAGCGTCGCGGAGAGGGGCTCCGGCTCGGCATGTATCGCATACAGCACCAGCGGGAACGTCAACAGGAAGACGTAGCCGAAGACGTAGATGAAGCTGAAGTACGCCGTTGCCCCCGGTGTCGCCAGCGACTGGAGTTCTGCGACGAACCCCCCTTCCAGTGCGTGGATCGCCCCAGTGATGTTGATCCCGATGAGCCACGAGAGCTCGACGCCGATGTCCCGGATGAGGCTGTTGGCACCGAGCAGCCCACCGAGAACGACAGCTGTCGGTGCAACGATGCGAGCGTTCTGCTGGATCATCTGCCGGTAGCTGAACGGCGTCCACACGCCATCGATCGCTCGGAGAGAGAGCAGGTGGAGCGCGACGACGACGACGACCACCTGGACCAGGACGGAGAGCAGCACCGTCATACGGTTTCACCGTCGTGTTCCCGGCAGTGGCTTTCGGTTCGAGGCCGATGGATGTCGGGGAACTGCGGACCAGTGAGCACCCGTAATCGGCGGGGTGAGCCCTGTGGACGCCCGGACTGACCACCTCCCAGCGCCGGCGGGCGCGAGCTCGCTGATCGGGGCAGTTCCATCATCGTCCCCAACTGGTGTTCTGCAGTGATATGAATTATGGCATGGAGCTGTCATGCGCGGCTGAGGGTTGATACGCTCTCTCGTGAAACGTCGGCCGTGTCGATTCACGCAGTGCCGTCCGACCATCGCGTGTTCGTGCTGCTCGCGCTCGTGTTAGTTGGCGCTCTCGGCTGGGTTGGCCGGCGGTCGCCGAGGAGTCGGCTGGCCGAACTGTCGGCTAGTGCCGCAGCGCTCGGCTACGGCTCACACCTCGTGATGGACTGGCTGACCCGGAGCGGCGTTCCGTGACTCTGTCCCCTCTCGACGGCAGGGTACGGCGTCGACACCGCGATTCACGCCGTAGAACACGGGTTCGTTGTCTGGGTCCTCGCCGGTACCACCCTACTGGTCCGACGCCGGTGGCTCGACTGACCGACAAGGATGGGCAGCCAGGAGCCCACACGGACAACTTTATGCGGGGCGCCACCGCTCCCCGACAATGGGACTGTCGACGCGGACGGTGCGGATTCTTCTCGCGGCGCTGGTTCTCAGCTTGGCAGCGATGCTCGTCGTCGGCAACGCCGAGAGCGAGCGAACGAGCGACCAGGTGACGAGCGATCCGTCAGTCGGGCAGGCGACCCGATCGGGCGACCGGTCGTCGGTCGTCGACCCCGTTCCGGGGACGACCGCCACCGGCGAGCGGACCGACCTCCACAGCCGCGTCACGGCCGGAAAGCACTCGACGCGGTGGCACGACGTGGACCGTATCGACGACGACCGAACTGATCGAGTGGGAGTGGGACGCCCAGTCCGACTACGGCGTCGACAGCGGCGGTCCGTTCGCCGAGGACTGGACCCACCTCAACGATGTGGAGTTCGTGGAGATCGATGGTCGTGAGGCGGTGATGGTCAGCCTCCGGAACGAGGACCAGGTCGTGTTCGTCGACCTCGAACGTGGGCTGGTTGCGGACGGGACGCTGGGGAGCAAGGGCGATCACGATACGCTCTACGAACAGCACAACCCCGACTTCATCCCGGCCGATGAGGGCGGTCCTGCACTGCTCGTCGCCGGCTCGGAGAACGGCCGCGCCGTCGAGTACCAGCGTGAGGACGGCGAGTGGGTCGAGTCGTGGTCGTGGTCCGACGAACGCTTGCAGTGGCCACGGGATGCCGACCGACTCCCGAACGGCCACACGCTGATCACCGACTCCAACGGCGACCGCGTGTTCGAGGTGGACCGCGAGGGGGAGGTGGTCTGGACGGCCTCGATCGGGTTTCCGTACGAGGCCGAACGGCTCGGAACCGGCGACGAGAGCACCGCTGGCGAGAGCGCGGCGGCACTCGACCTGCCCGACCGCTCAGGCGAGGATAGGTTGCAGTCACGGGCCGAGGCGGTGTTCCCGCCCAGCATCGTCAACGGGATCTCCTACCTGTTTCCCCGCTGGGTCGGCGTCCTCGAAGGGCTCGGCCTCGTTACCTTCCTCGGCGCGGGGCTCCGCTGGCTGACGCTGGAGTACCGCTGGTCGGACCGCACCGTCACGGTTCAGTCGCCGATCCGGTCGAACTCGCTCGCTTGCTCCCGTCCGTCGGGGTTCTGGCAGCGCTCGTCCCGACGTATCTTTTCGCTCGGGACTACACCGACTCCCGACCCGCGGGTGGGGCCGCGAGCGTCGCCGTCGCGTTGAACCCCCAGCTGCTCCAGTGGCACATTTCCGCCGGCGGCGTCGTCCGCGCGCTGCTGGATGAGTTCTCCACGTTCACGCTCATTCCGCTTATCGGTGCGGCATACCTCCTCGTCCAGCGCCGGGAGTGGTTTCTCGCCTCGTGGGCCGTCGCCGCGGAACTCCTCTTTGCCCGACCCCGGTTCGCGTTCACCGTCGGCAGCGTCGTGGCCGCGGCAGTCGGCGTCGACACCGACGGCGACGGCGAGGTCGACTACCGGCTGAACGGGCAGCGCAAGGGCTACGGGAACGTCACGATCGAGTAACGGACGCAGCGACGTTTTCCTAAAGGATCTGCTTGCCGAACGCGCTGGCAGCCAGTTCGACCGCCAGCTCCGCGGTTTCGTTGTGCTCGTCGAGCGTGGGGTTCACCTCGACGAGTTCCATCGAGCGCATCCCGCCCTCGGCGGCGACGAGCTCCATCGCGTGATGAGCCTCGCGGTAGGTGACGCCGCCGCGGACAGGCGTCCCGACGCCGGGGGCGATCGTCGGGTCGAGCCAGTCGAGGTCGAGACTCACGTGGTAGCCGTCGACGCCGTCAGCGGCGACCGCCAATGCCGATTCGACCACCTCGGCGAGCCCGCGCTGGTCGATATCCGACATGGTGTAGGTGGTAATCTCGCTCTCGGCGATAAGGTCGCGTTCGGAGTCGTCGACCGACCTGAGGCCGACGATGACGACGTTATCCTCCTTCAGCGTAGGGGCGTTGGCCCAGCCGACGCCGTCCCACTCCTTTGCGCCGAGCGCCGCGGCCAGTGGCATCCCGTGGACGTTCCCGGACGGGCTTGTCGTCGGGGTGTTGAAGTCGCCGTGAGCGTCGAACCAGATGGCGCCGATTTCCGCATTGGCCGCCGAGCCGACGAGCGACCCGATGGCGACGGAGTGGTCACCGCCGAGCACCAGCGGCGTGTGCCCATCCGAGAGCGCCGCCCGCACCTCCTCCGAGAGCCGGGTACAGACGTCCTCCGTCTCCTGAAGGAACTTCGCCTTCCCGACGCTCGGCGTGCGGTTCTCCGGGTCGCGTTCCTCGGCGCGGGGGACGAGCAGGTCACCCGCGTCCGCGGTCGCAACGCCTGCCTGACTCAGCCCGTCCGAGAGCCCTCCGTACCGGATGGCCGAGGGGCCCATATCCACACCTCGCCGGTCCTGTCCGTAGTCGCTCGGGACGCCGATGATTCGGACCGACGGTTTGCTCTCCCCCTGACTGGATGTGTTGCTCATACCGGAAGGTCACATTCAAGGGAATTAGTTCCGTGGAAACTCACCACGCCGGTCAGTGGTCGGCTCGCTCGGACTCGATACGGGCGACGTAGGCCTCGGTCACGGCATCGAGAATCGCTTCGCCCGCCTCGGCGGTCGCTTCCCGGGGATCGCCGAGCACGCCGTTCTCCGCGATGGCGTCGAACCCTTCGCTTAGTAGCCGCGAGGTGGAGACCTCACCTTCAGTGCCCAGTTCCAGTTTGTCGGTTCGCACGAGCTCCTCGGCGGCCGCGAGCACGATTGAGGTTTCCGCGGCGCCGGCGTGAATGACCGGCTCCTGGTAGTCGACGCCGCCCTCGCGGAGCCCCTCGTTCATGAGCTCCATCAGCGTTGCGAGATCCGCCAGCGCATGGACGCTCGCGTCGATCTCCCGGGCGATTTCGGGCGCGACGGTGTTGACCGGCGCGAAGTTCCCGCCGTGGGTCGGGACGAGCGCGAGATGGTCGAAGCCGTGTTCGTCGAGTGACTCACAGTAGGCGCGGATGGTGTCCATCAGCGTCTCTGGATCGACCGTGATCGTGCCGGGGAACGCCATATGATGGCCCGAACAGCCAGGACGAATCGTTGGCGCCGCCAGCGCGTCGCCGAGCCCCTCGGCGATGCGCGCCGACAGTTCCTCGCCCGCGAGCGCGTCCATAACGAGTGGGAGATGCGGGCCGTGTTGCTCGATGGACCCGACACCGATCACGGCGGTCCGAACCCCGTCATCCAGCGCCGTTTCGACTTCCCGCCACGTCTGTTCCTCCAGTAACACCGAGTTCGACGACATACCACCCGGTTCGGCCGAGACAGCAAAAGCGTCCGGGTCGCCTCCGCGGTCCACCCACGGGCCCATTTCATATAGCAAATAATGGTTTATGAGTTGCTCTCAGTTCACTCTCCGTCGCCAGGATTGCCGGTGGCCCGAGGGATTAAGACGATACGGACCACTCTCCAGCCCGTGAAAGACCAACTGTTCGAAGACGTCGACGGGCTGGCAGAGGAGATGGACGAGCTCGCGCTCGAGCTCTGGGAGAACCCCGAACTCGGGCTCCACGAGGAGCACAGTGCAGCCCAGCTCAAGGAGTTCCTTTCCGAGGAGGGCTTCGAGATCGAGACCGGAGTCGGCGGGATGCCGACCGCGTTCGTCGCCGCCTACAGCGAGGGCGAGGGGCCGACGATCGGGATTCTTGGCGAGTACGACGCGCTTCCCGGGCTCTCACAGGCGGTCTCTGCGGAGCGTGAGCCCATCGAGGAGAGCGGGCCGGGACATGGCTGTGGCCACAACCTCTTTGGCACTGCCGGCGCCGGCGCGGCGGTTGCTGTCAAACAGGCGATGGAGCGGGGTGACGCAGCCGGTGAGATCCGGTTCTACGGCTGCCCTGCCGAGGAGACGCTGGTCGGCAAGACGTTCATGGCACGGGATGGCGCGTTCGACGACCTTGACGCCGCCGTCACCTGGCATCCGAGCGACCACACCGCCCCTCAGCGTGGGAGCTCGCTGGCGCTCGACTCGCTCTCCTTCCGCTTCGAGGGGGAGAGCTCCCACGCCGCGGCCGACCCCGAGAACGGCCGCAGCGCCCTCGACGCCGTGGAACTGATGAACGCCGGTAGCGAGTACATGCGTGAGCACGTCCCCGAGGAGGTTCGGGTTCACTACAATATCCAGGAGGGCGGAAGCGCCCCGAACGTCGTGCCGGCTGAGGCCTCGGTCTGGTACTTCGTTCGTGCGCCCGAGCGGGAGGGCGTCGATCGCGTGACCGAGTGGCTGCGCGAGATCGCCGACGGCGCAGCCACGATGACCCAGACCGACGTGAGCGAGCGCTACTACACCGGCGCTAGCCGGCTCGTTTCCAACAGTGTCATCGCCGACACGTTCCGGGAGAACATGGAGGAGGCGGAGCCGGTTTCCTTCGACCAGGAGGCCCACGAACTCGCTGCGAGGCTCCAGGAGACGTTCCCCGAAGGGAGCCTCGAGTCCACACTGGAAGATTTCGAGGAGCCACACGTCGAGGAGGCCGCCGACGCCGCGCTCTACCCCGAACCGATGGACGCGTTCGACGAGGGCGAATCGGGTGGCGGTTCGACGGAGGTGGGCGACGTGAGCCAGATCACCCCGACCGCTCAGTTCCGCGCGACCACCTGGGCACTGGGAACGCCAGGTCACTCCTGGCAAGCGGTCGTCGCGAACGGTGACTTCGGCCGGACCGCCGTCCCTTACGCGGCGAAGCTACTCGCCGGTTCGGCGTTCGACCTACTCACTGACGAGGAACGACTCGCCGAAGCACAGGCGGAGTTCGAGGAGGAGACCGAGCCCTACGAGACGCCGTTACCCGAGGGAACCGAACCGCCGTTCGACCTGACTGAAGAGTAATCGACGAGGGCGGAACCAAGTCCAAAGACAAAAGAATCGACAAAGACGGGACCGGATTTTGTGTACTCGACAAATCCGGTTCTCCAGTCCACGAATATTTGGTCACGTATTCGGAGATTAGGGCTCTAATCTTTAAAGTCGGTACGTTGATGCGGGTGGCGTGAAACTGCCAGTCCATGAGTTCCGACGCCGAGGATGTGGAGACGGTACAGGTCAAAACGCGGGTACCGAACTATCAGCGAGCTGAATGGAAAGCCGCAGCTGAGCGCCTCGGGATGAGCCAGAGCGAGTTCGTTCGGACGATGGTCCAGGCCGGCCGTAGCGGCTTCGAGGTCGCCGAATCCAGGGACGGAGACAGTAACCCCGAGGAGGGCGGTCCGTCGGGCACGAACCCTGGGGGGAACAGGCTCGAAGACCGGGTGCTCGCGACGCTGTCCCCGGACGAGGCGGTCTCCTGGGACGAACTCGTCGAGACGCTCATCGGTGACTTCGAGGAGCGACTGGAGGAGACGCTACAGTCGACCGATCGCGTTCGCTACAGCGGGCGCGAGGGGGGGTACGTTCTGACCGATGGCGAGTAACAGTGAACCAGCGGTGGAGAGCCCGGTCGACTACTACCTCGAGGACATGGAGATGCACGGCCGGGCCGAGCGCACCCGCGTGGCCTACGAGCGCGTGCTGCGGGAGTTCGAAGCGTTCCTCGCCGACGACGAGCGGAACCTGGGTACCGCCACCGACCCGGCTTCGGCCTCCCACCGGGACTGCATGGCGTGGGTCCACTCCCTTCGCGGCGAACTCTCGCCGAGTACCATCGCCACGTACGCGACGACGGTCAACCGGTTCTACGGCTACATGAACCAGGTCGGCGCCTTCGACGCCAACCCGATGACGCTGGTGATGGAGGAGATGGACGAGTCGATCGAGAAAGACCCCGCCCGCCGGGAGATCGACGTGCCGTCGATGGCCCGGTTCCTCGAGACGGTCACGCATCCGCTTCATGACGCGGCCATCCTGACGCTGTTGAAAACGGGAATGCGTGTCGGCGAGCTCTGTAACCTCGACGTTCGGGACCTCAGACTCGCCGATATCGGGCTCTCTGGCTACGATCTCGACGGCCGCCCACAGTTGGAGGGCCGCGGGAACAGCCTCTATATCGATGGCGCTCCCACCCGTGGCGAGCCCCATAATGGTGAACACCGGACGGAGTCGAACAAGCGCAAGCGGGCGACGGTGATCCCCGTCGACGACGAGCTCAGGACCGCACTCCGTCGCTGGCTGGCGATTCGCCCGGATGCGCGCTCACCTGCGGAGCCGCTGTTCCTCTCGACGAGCGACGAGTGGGGTGCTCGCCTCACCGCCCGCTCCGTTCGACATTACGTTCGGCGATACACCGAAGGGATGGGCTGGCACACGGAAGGCGCCGGGGCCGGCGAGAACGTCACGCCCCACTACTTCCGGCATTTCTTCACTACCCATCTCCGGGACCGCACCGGTGACCGGGGCGTGGTGAAGTATCTCCGTGGGGACGTGGCGAGCGACATCATCGACACGTACACCCACAACTGGGGCGATCAGGTGCGAGAAACGTATCTCGCGAACATCTACCGATTCGATAGGTGATCGGTCTGGTGCTGTTCTGGTGGTTGTTTTCGGACGAATAAACGGTATAGCGCTATACAAAATATGGGGGTGCCAACTCTTGCGTCGGACCACCCAGAACCACCGGTTCGACGTTCGAATCGACCGTTCACCGGAGCGTTTCCCCTCTCGGTATGAGTACCGACGTTCGATGTGCGTTCTTTCAATTATTGGGTGGAGTTGAGGGAGGCGTGGCGCTCGTGAATCAGCTGCCGAGAATCAATCGCCGCTCTCGTCGTTACATCGGACTCCAATTGAAATTTTTAGAAATTCTCTTCACGAACCGCTAACAAATTCTACACGCATCGAGGTGACCAGCCATGGCGCTCCCCAGACCCGTTCCTGGCCAGCACTCACAGACCTTCAGCGTCGCCTGTTCGAAACCGGAAGGACCGACTACGAACTGGTCGAGGAGGACGAGGCGTTTGTCCTCAACATCGAGATGCCGGGCTTCGACCGCGAGGAGATGACCCTGTCGTGAGACACCGGCATACTCACCGTCGCACCCGAGCAGGACGACGAGGAGGAGATCTCGGCGACCTACCAGAACGGCATTCTGGAAGTCCGGCTTCCCATCGGCGGGGTGATGACTCCCGGCAAGGAGATCGAAATCAAGAGCTGACACCAGCGTGCAGTCCGTGACCTGTTCTTTCGACGGAGGTGAGAGCTATGGAACTCACTGTCAAACAGCTCAAGAACCGCGACCCCGGCAGTGGAATGGCCGTAATCGACCGAGATGCGCTTCATAGTGATTACTGCGAATAGTGTCATCGACGGTGTCGAAAGCCGCCGGGTCAGGGGCTCCCATTACCGACACGGATGGTCACGGCGGGACAGACTCGCAGTAAT
>NZ_JAZKRY010000103.1:0-8921 GCF_036626355.1 Halolamina sp.
GGGTGGTCCTGGGGCATGAACAGGCAGTCGTTGATCCAGAAGTCGGCGTCGGCGTGGGGACCCTGCATCTCCTGGAACCCCATGCCGACGAGCACGTCTTTCACCCGCTCGCTGGTCTGGCGGAGCACATGGACCTTTCCGGCCCCGGTTTCTGCGGCGTCGGCCTCGACGTTGTACTCCGTGAACTCGACGTCCGCCCACTCCCCGGAGGTGAGCATCTCGGGGGTGAGCTGGTCGGCCGTCTCCGTCGCCTCGACGCCCTCCATCAGCGCGTCGACGCCATCGTCGGTCAGCGTCACCGAGCGGATCGTGTGCTCCTCGCGAGCCACGAGCCCGCGGCGCTCGAGGTGGCCGAGTACCGCCTCGTCAGCCACCGACTCGCCGGCGTCGATAGCCTCGAGCGCCGCGGCTTCGGGGTCGCTATCGGAGTCGCTCTCGGGATCGGCGGCGACGTTCCCGCTCTCGATCTTGCCGTACCCCTTCCGGGCGAAGTTCGAGAGCGCGATGTCGACCTGCGGCCCTTCCAGGCCGGCGGCGCCGATGACCTGCCCCATCGGCGCTGGCGACTCGTCGGCGCCGGCGTGGACGGCCGCCCGGTAGAACCGCACCTCCGGGAGCTCCCCCGCGAGATAGTCGCGGCCCTCGTCGGTCAGGCGGACGTCTTCCTCGGTCCGCTCCTGGATCTCGACCAGGCCCGCCTCGGCGAGTTCGAATGCGGCGGTGGTGACCGCCTCCTCTTTCAGCCCCGCCTCGTCGGCGATAGCGGGGATGGGCTCTGCCTCTGTCGCGCTCGCGGCGTGTAACACCGCGACCTGTCGTTCTGGAAGTCGCATGTTGTGTGAGTTCGTCGTCGGTCACCCCGGCGTCGCTCTCCGGGTAACGGTACCTGCCCGCTCGGCCGATTTCACCCGGGCGGCCGCGGCCCGGGCTCCGCCGACCGACTCAGGCGAAAAAGAACCCGACCCCGCGGCTCACGGCTCCTTGGCGTTCGGGACCCAGCGCAGCGGTATCGGGCGCCATACCCGGAAATCCAGGCGCGTGCGCAAAAAGGTTCCGCGAGCCGCCTCACCACGCACCCTACCGGGTGAACCCGCCGCTGACACCACGGGCGCCTTCGCTCTCCTCGACCAGCTCACCCTCCCCGTCTTCGATATCCCGCGGTTCGAGTTCGAGGAAGTGGGCCTCACACTCCTTACAGCGGACCGCAAACACGTCCCACGCGCGACAGCAGGAGGAAACTGTCTCCTCGGTCAACCCGACCGCGCCGCCACAGACTGGACAGGTCGAGAGGAACGACCGCAGCGCGCGAGCGATGCCAAGTCGCTGCGCCGGCGCTATGGTTTCCCACTGCACCCTCCCTGCAAGTGCGCGGTGGGCGCTCGCGTCAGCCAGCAGCGCCGCCTCGGAGGGCCATCGGTGGAGTCGCTCCTCGCCCGCGTAGAACGCCGGCCCGTGAATCTCCTCCTCGATGATCGCGTCCGTGGCCTCGACGCCGAGCAGGCCAGCGAGCGCGGTCGCCCGCTCACCCTCGTCGTCCCGGAGTTCGGTGGCGCCCTCGAGCAGCGAGTCGGCGAAGGCGTCGGTTAGCTCGATATCCTCGCTGTCGCCGGTCTCCCGAATGGCGTCCACCTCGAACAGCAGCGTCTCGGGGTCGATCAGCGCTTCGTCTGCAGGTCCGTCCGTCTCTGTACTCGCCGGCTTGCCGGTGGCAGTCGTGTCCGCAGCCCCGGAGTCAGCCGCCGCAGGGTCTTCACTGGCCTCGGATAGGTCCGGCTCGGGCTCGAACGGCGGTCGCTCGGCCTTGTCGAACGTCGCGAGCACCCAGTCGGGCAGATACGCTTTCGTGAGTTCGGGCGTGCCGGGGATCAGATAGCCGCGGAGATAGATCGAAAGCAGTGAGCCGCCCAACACCAGCAGGCCGAGCACCGGCGTGCCGATGAACGAAGCGAACGCGGAGAGCAACAGCGCGATAGCGACGTTCACGGCCGTACAGGGGAGACAGCGGTTCTCACCTGTATACTCGGGCTGCCGGTACTGTTCGAGGGCCTCGGGTACCATAGCGTCTAATAGGCTGGGGGTGCTGAAAAGGGTTCATCGATGGCTGCGATGGCCGGACGGCGCCGAAACCGGCCTCAGACGGCGTCCTCGTCCTCTTCGCCGCCCAGGCCGCGCCGATCGGTGTCGAGGTCGATATCGAGGTCCTCCAGCAGCTCCGCCGCCTCCTCGCGTTTCTCCTGGTGGTCCTCGAGGAACGCCCGCATCAGTTCGGCGGCCTGCTCCTTACAGCCGCCACAGAGCCGCTCGCCGCCGGCGCACTCCTCGTACACCTCGGTAGCGAACGCGTCGTCGTCCTGCGCGAGCAGATAGGCGTACAGCTCGTACACCGGACACTCGTCGGGCTTGCCACCGAGTTCCCGCTGCTTTTCGGCGGTGGCGCGGCCGCCGGTCGCCGCCGATTTGACCTTGTCGTAGCCGTCCTCGGGGTCGTCGAGCAGCGAGATGTGGGAGGCCGGCACGGAGGAGGACATCTTCCCGCCGGTGAGCCCGGTCATGAACCGGTGATAGATGGAGGAGGGCTGGTAGAAGCCGTAGCCGTCGTGGTCGAGTTCCACCTCGCGGGCGAGATCTTCGGCCGCCGCCGCCGAGAGCTCGAAGCTGTCGATATGCTCCTCGTAGCGCCGCTTCTCGCCCGGAATCGCCTGGACGAGCGCGTCGAACGCCGCCTCGCTCGCGTTGCGATCGAGGAACCGAACCCGGGGGCGGAGCGGCTCCTTCCCGGCTGCCCGGAGCTTCCCGACCGCGCTCTTGCGTGCCGCGTCGTCCGGCGCGGCGGCGTCGACGATGTCGGCGGCGGATTCGGCAGCGGCTGTCGCCGTGTCGACGTTCTCCTCCGCCGTTAACCACTCGGCGGCGTCTTCACAGCGGATCTGCTCGTCGTCGTCAGCTGCCTCGGCCAGCGCGCTGTACGCGGCCCGGATGAACGGGAGCTCCTCGGCATCGGCCGCGAAGGAGGCGAACGCTTCGGTGACTTTGAAAAACCGCATCCGCGTGGCGACGTCCCGCGAGAACCGGACGTGGGGGTCCTGGTCGGGCCCGACCGGGATGACCGTCGGCTTGGGCTGTTCGAGCTGCGGGTAGAGGATATCGGCCATCTGGGTGACGACCGACTGCATGTGGCTCACGTTCGTCTCGCCACCGAAGCCGTAGATGGCCTCGAACTCCGAGAAGTTCGTCTTCGAGCCGAGTTCGAACGCGAGATCCTGCAGCACCCGGTTGTCGGACTGGCGGTAGAGTTCTCCGTTCTCGGCGTCGAAGCCAAGCGCGAGCAGCGAGAGGATGTAGTCCCGCGCGTGCTTGTCGATCTCGTCCCACGACATCCCACGGGCCGAGTGGGCCTCGAGGTCGGCGATGAGGCCGTACGTGTCGCCGCCCTGCTCCTGATGCCAGATGAGCTCGTCGAAAACGAGCTTGTGGCCGATGTGGGGGTCGCCCGTCGGCATGAACCCCGAGAGCGCGGCGAAGGGGTCGTCGTTGACCATCGCCTCGACCACGCGGCCGTACTCGCGGTGACCGAAGATGACCCCGCGGCGCATCAGATAGTGGGGGGTGGGCACCTCGCTTTCGTCGAACTCCTCGATGCCGAACTGCTCGAACAGCTTCCGGTAGTCCGAGATCGTCGAGGAGCCCCACGGGTCGAGGGCAACGTCAGTACTCGGTTCAGCGTCGGTGCCCCCGTCGGTCGTCAGTGGTGTGTCCTCAGTCATGGTTACGGCGTGATCCGCTCGACGCAAAGCCACTCTATCTCTCCGCTGTGTGCGGTCAGCGCAAAAACCATTCGTTTGCGAACCCCGCCGGCCAGCCGCACGTCCAGCGAGAGCTCGCGGGGCAGGAACTCGTGGTCCGGCTGGGCGACCCGAATCAGCTTATCGGAATGGCCCAGACTCTCCACCCCGTCGAACTGTTCGTACACCCGGAAGTCGGCTCCGAATTTGAAGCCGGATTTCGGGACGGTCCCGGCTTCCCGCAGTGCCTTGTAGGCGACGTAGCGGCGAGTGAACCGCTCGCCTTCGACCTGTTCGGCGTGGGTGCCAATCTCGGCGGCGCTCATCTCGATCACGTCGCAGTCGGCGAGATACGCCGCTTCCAGCAGCGAGAGCTGGAGCGGCCCCGAGTCGGCGTTCCGACCCGCGAGACGCTGGCCGAAAAAGCCCGTCTCGTAGAGCGTTTCTGGCGGGTTCCAGACCAGCATCCGGTCCTCCATCAGCGTCGCGTCCAGCTCCTCGGGGAGCGTCGGGTCCGCGGTGCCGGAGGGCGAGAGCCACTCCGTCCCGAAGTAGGTGAGCTCCCCGTCCTCGTCGACGACGGCGAGGACGTGGCCATCGATGGTCGTAGCTGGCAGTGGCGAGCGCTCGCCCACGACGTGGAGCCGGTAGGCGATTTCGTCGTCGGCCGGCCCTTTCCCGCGTGGGTAGACGACCAAATCCGCGGTGTCGGGGTGGTCGATCCAGCCTTCACGAGCCGGCGAGAGGTAGAACCCACGATCTCTGAGGTCCTTATAGACGACGAAGGCGCGCACGGCGTCCGTCCGGGTGAGGAGCGAACGGAACCTCAGTGACGTCCCGTCCTCGTCGCGGACCGCGTCCAGGTCGCCCCGGTAGAGCAGGTGTGCGGCCTCGACCGGCGCGAGCACGAGGTCGCTCCCGCCGGCCGGCCGGCCGTACCCCCCGGAGTCGTAGAACTGCTGTCTGGCGTTGCCCGAGAGATGGACAACGCCGTCGCGGAGCGTCCCGTTCATGAGTATGTTCCCAGACGCGGAACTATAGGGGCTGTGGTCACCGCCGTGCAGGAACCCGATCACCCAGTTCGATCGGCGGGAACTCAAGGCCCGCCATAGCGTTCGGTTACCCCCTCATCGTCGTCCAGGTCGCAGGTGCCATCGAGACAGCGCCTCCCGACCGGCGTCTCGAACACCGGGAGCCCACAGGGACACGCGCCCACTGCCTGTCCGGCCGGGATGGAGAACGTCGTCTCGCACTCGGGGTAGGCCTCACAGCCAAGGAACGGGCGGTTCCCCCGTGAGACCACGCCCAGCGTCTCGCCACAGTCCGGGCAGTCCCAGCGGCCGTCGAGCGCCTCGGCGACGGCATCGGCCAGCGACTCACAACGCCAGTCAACACAGAGTTCGAACGACTCGCCGCGCTCCACTCGCATCGTGGGAAGCCCGCAGTCCGAACACGTCTCGTCGAGCACCGTCGCGCCGGCGGGGAGGCCGTACGCCTCCTCACAGCCCAGACAGACCACGTCGCCGTTGGCTCGCACGAGACAGTCGCCGCAGTCGGGGCACTCGCCAACCGGCACGCCGGCCTCGGAGATCGGGAGCTCCCGCTGGGTGGTCGGGACGTGGGAGACGACCTGGAGCTGCTGGTCGCCCGCGCTGGCGCTGACGGCGAAGGAGTCGCCCTCGGTTTCGGTCGTTACCTCGTCAGCACGCGTGAGCCACGCCACGGGCTGGTAGCCGCCGGCGTCGTGGACCAGCACTGTGCGGTCCGGTTTGACGATAACCAGCACGTAGCCCCGGTGGATACGCTCGCTCTCGCCCGTGAACTCGACGGTGCAGTCGCCCGCGAACAGTCGGAGTGTCTCGGTCACGTGCGGGACTGGTCCCGTCATCCGCCTTGAACAGCGGTGCGAAACCCCAAACACGATGAGGGACGGGGGTGAGAGCCGGCCATGGACGCGCTGCTGTTCGACATGGACGGCGTCGTCGTCGACTCCGAGGACTACTGGCACGCCACCGAGCGCGACGAGTTGCTGCCGGCGGTGCTCGACGGCGCGGTTCCCGACCTCGACGAGATCACCGGGATGCCGTACCGGGAGATCTACGACTACCTCGACAGGGAGTACGAGACGACAGTTTCGAAAGCCGAGTTCGTCCGCCGCTACGACGAGACCGCCGAGAGCATCTACCGCGAGCGGGTCCGCCTACTCGATAGGTTCGGCGAGGTGCAGACGGCGGCCCAAGACGCCAGAATCCCGGTGGGGCTGGTTTCCTCGTCGCCCCCGAACTGGATGGGCTACGTCCTCGACCGGTTCGGCCTCTCGTTCGACCTGACGCTCTCCGACGACGACGTCGACGGGCCGGGAAAGCCCGAACCGGGCATCTATGAGGCCGCTGCTGACAGGTTGCGCGTCGATCCTGCCGGCTGCGTCGCCGTCGAGGACTCACGGAACGGGTCGCTCGCGGCCTCCAGAGCCGGACTGTCGGTCGTCGGTTACCGGGTCGACCACAACATCGAGACGGATCTCTCGGCGTGTGACGTGGTGTGTGAGGGGCCGGCAGAACTTCGAGAAGAGCTGCTGGGGCGAGTCTCCGCTGAAACCTAACTGCTGGCTACTCCACCCGCACCGAACGACTCTCCCGCACCGGCGCGAGCGGCAGTTCGGGGAACACCACCTCGACGGTGAACGCCAGTTCGTCCGCGTCGGCTCCGAACACCGGTGCTGGCACCGTCTCACTGTCGGAGAGATACGTCGTCGTCTCGGTCATCTCGGTTCCGTTGACCGTTACGCGAATCCCCGCGCGAGCGCCGCCGCCGACGTTGCGGACCGCCAGTTCACACATCTCGTTCTCGCCGAGCGCGATAGTTTCAGGGAACGAGCCCCACTCAACCGAGACCTGCGGCAGGCTCCGAGCGGCATCGACGATACGCTCGGCGACGCTCTCCGAGAGCCCGGTTTGGCTGAGTTGCTCGACGCCGGCGGCAACGAGATCAGCGGGTGAGACGAAGCCGCCGCCGACGAGCGTCTCCGCGCGGCCAGCACCGACCCCCTCGACGGCGGTGAGCGGCACCTCCTCGCGGCCCACGCCGTGCTCGACGCGGGCCTCGACGCGGCGGACGAGGTTCGCCGCCCGCGGACCGGCGAAGGCGGTGGCGAACTCCCGGAGCGCCGCCAGCAGGCGTAGCGCGTTCTGTCGGATGATCCAGGCGTCCGAGCGGAGTTCGCTCGGCGTGCGCCCGACCATCGCGGCGTGAAGGATGGCAAGCACCTTCCGGTTCCCCTCCTCCAGATCCGTCTCGACATCGTGTGCCGAGAGCACCTGGTCGATGGCGTCGGTCTCCGCCTGGCGGGCGGAGACGGAGTCGAACTCGCCGGCGGCGGCGACAGTCTCCAGCACGCCGTTGTCGGTGAGGCGGTCGCGCTCGCCGAGTTCGCGGAACCCCCCTGCGGTGTCGAGGCGGAGGTAGTAGTTCGAGGCGAGGCGGCCGAGCGTCGTCGGCTCCAGCCCGAGTTCGTCGTCCGTCGCGATGAACCCCGAGTCGACGAGGCTCTCGACGACGCCCCGTACGCGCTCGCGGAGGCCCTCGAACCGGTACGCATCGGGCTTGGACTTCGCGCGGACGTAGTAGAACGTCGTCTCGACCCACGACAGCACCTCCTCCAGGTCCGAGACGGTGCCCATCGCCACCTCGGCGTTGAGGTGGGTCCGGAGTTCACCCTCCAGCGTGGACTCGATCTCCTTGCCCTCGCGGAGCAGGCGGCGGTATTTGTCGGCGTCACCGTCGTCACAGATGACCCACCCGTAGCCCACGTCGTCGTAACCCGGGCGGCCCGCCCGCCCGAGCATCTGCAGCACGTCCAGCGGCGAGATGTCGACATCGCCCTCCAGCGGGTCGTGGTATTTCGTGTCCCGGATCACCACACAGCGGGCTGGGAGGTTCACCCCCCACGCGAGCGTCGAGGTCGAAAAGAGAAGCTGAATCCGACCTTCTTTGAACCACTGCTCGACCAGGTCCTTGTCGTGCTTCGAGAGCCCGGCGTGGTGGAAGGCGACACCGTCGACGACGGAGCGCCGGAGCGTCTCGTTCTCCACCTCCTTGGCCGCGGTGTGGAAGTCGTACGCCCCGCGCGAGCCCATCTCGATATCCCAGTCGGTCGTCTCGTCCCGGGCTTTCTCGGCGGCCCTGACGGTGTCCTGTCTGGAGGAGACGAACACCAACGTCTGGCCCTCCTCGCGGATATGCGGCTTCGAGAGGTCGAGTGCGCGATAGAGCCGACGGTACTTGTCCGCGAAGGAGTTCTCGCCGTGGCGATACGTCTTCACCCCGGTCTCGAGGTCGACCGGGCGGTAGCTCTCGTCGAAGTGGAACGTGGCCTCCGGTGGCGCGTCGAGCCACTCGGCCACGTCGCCGATGTTGGGCATCGTCGCCGAGAGCGCGACCACGCGGGGATCACAGAGCCGGCGGAGCCGCGAAACGGTGACCTCCAGCACGGAGCCGCGCTTCTCCGAGTCCAGCAGGTGGACCTCGTCGATAACACAGCAGTCCACGTCGGTGATAAAGCCGTAGCGCGCGGACTCGTGTTTCCGCGTGGCGGAGTCGGTTTTCTCGGGCGTCATCACCAGGATATCCGCCCGCTCGGCGCGCCGCGGGTTCAGGTCCCGTTCGCCAGTGACGACGTAGACGGAGTAGCCCAACCCCTCGAACCGGTCCCACTCCGCCTCTTTCTCGTTTGTCAGCGCCCGCATCGGCGCGATGAACAGCGCGGTGCCGCCCTCCTGCAGCGTCTTGCAGATGGCGAGCTCTGCGAGCGCAGTCTTGCCGGAGGCGGTCGGGGCGCTGGCGATAACGTTGTCGTCGCGCTCCAGTAACACCGGCAGCGCCTCCCGCTGCATCGCGTTGAACTCCTCGAAACCGAACGCGTCCGCGAACCCGGGGACCACGTCGGCGACTCGTACCGGATCGTCGGAGCGCTGAGACACGGGCTGATTCGGGAGGGCCACGGAGAAAGGGGTTTCCTTCGCGCGCTGGCGGCGGTCGTCGACGACCGTCGCTCCGGCTCGGCGGGCTGGCTCTGCACAGCGGCGTAGGTTCAATGGTGACGGCACGGAGGCCGTCACAGCTCACGCGCCGGCGCTGGCT
>NZ_JAZKRY010000104.1:0-8895 GCF_036626355.1 Halolamina sp.
TCCGGCAGTATACTCTCCGTGACTGGAGCACGAGGCGGCGGTCGGTCGCCCGCCGCGACTGGCTAGGCCCGCTGCTCCCGCAGCTTCCGCCGCCCCGGTTCGATGAGTTCGTCGAGATACGTCGCCAGCGCGCTTTTCGCGTCGGCGGGGTGAAGCTCCCCCGACTCGAAATCGGCGAGCAGTTGGTCGTAGCTGTCGTACTGGAGGTCGCCGCCGTACTCCTCGGGGCGCTCGACGACGACCTCGTCGAAGCGCGGGAACACGTGGTACTCGAAGATTTCGAGCACGGGGTTGTTGGACTCTTCGCCGTCCTCGGTTGGCTCGGGATCGGCCGTCGCCGGGCAGAACGCGCCGGTGATCTTCTCCTCGATATCCTCGGTCGAGTCCTCCATCGAGATGGAGACCCCCGAGCTACTGGACATCTTCCCGATGCCGGTCGAGAGTTCAGAGATCAGCGGCGTGTGGAGACAGGTCGGCGCCTCGTAGTCGATGTTCGGCAGCGTGTCGCGGGCGAGCATGTGGACTTTCCGTTGCTCCATCCCCCCGACCGCGAGATCGATGTCCAGGTAGACGATGTCAAGGGCCTGCATCAGCGGGTAGACTGCCTGCGAGACGGTCACGGAGTCGGTCGAGCTGATCTCGGACATCGCACGCTCGGCTCGCGAGAGCGTCGTCTCCAGTTCGAGCGCGTGGAGATCCAGCACGTACTCCTCGTCGAACTGGAACTCCGACCCAAGGCGGAACTCGGTCCGCTCCTCGTCGAGCCCGTAGGCGACGAACTGCTCCTGCATCCGCGTCGCCGTCTCCCGGATCTCCTCGAACGTGCCCTTGTCGTTGAGGTAGGCGTGTACGTCCGCGAGCAGGATCACGACTTCCATCCCCGCGTCCTGCAGGTCGATGAGCTTGTTCGCCCCGAGCATGTGGCCGATGTGGAGCACGCCGGAGGGCTCGTAGCCGACGTACGCGCGCTTGCCTTCCGGCTCTTCGGCGAGCTTCTCGACCTCGTCTTCGGTGACGACCTCCGCGGCGTTGCGGGTGAGCAGGTCGTGTGCGTCCATACTCGAACACCTCGGAGCGCGCGGTTAGGTTTTCTGGAAGCGTGTGGACGGTTCAGCGAGTGACGCGTGCCTCGACCCCCCGAAGCGCTGATGGTGCAACGACAGTAGAGAGAGGCCGAATCGATTGCCGATGGAGGTATTTCTTTCCCCCCTGGTCGTAATCTGTGCCCATGGTATCGTTTAACATAGATGACGCGCTCGGGGTAGCGACCTACGGTGAACCGTCCTGGAACTGTCAGGCTACGTACGTCGGCTATCAACGCTTCCACGACGGGGATACCTCGTTTGTCGCCCGGCCCGTTGACTCCGTTTCCGGTGAACAGATCTCCCTCGAGGAACGGCGCCCGAGAGAGGAGACGACGCTGGCAGGGGACGTCTCTGAACACGACTGGCATCCCACCCGGGAACCGGTCGTCGCCGTCATCCAGGACGGCAACGTGATGCAACTCGACGTCGCGTCCGAGGCGGTCAAAACACTCGTCGCTGCGGAGGCCGACTGCTCGTCGCCGGTCTGGCGGCCGGACGGCGACCGGCTGGCGTACGTTCGGGATGGCTCGCTCTGGCTGCACGATCTCACTGATGGGGCAACCCTGCAGGTGACTGGGCGGGTCGCGGAACTGTTCGGCCCCACACCTGTCAAATGGAGTGCGAGCGGAGACCAGCTTGCGACACTCACTGAAACGGACGAGGGAACCATCGCACTCTCCGTGTTTGCCCCCTCGGCGACCGACGGCACCGGCACGGACGAGCCAGTCTGGGAACGGGCGCCGACGAAAGCCGAGCAACGCGTTTCGGATACGTTCGATTGGGCCGGTGAGGTCCTCGTGTATGCGGACGACACGACGGACGGAACGGAACGCCGGTATCAGATCGCACGTCCCGGGGAGAACAGCTCGACCGAGGACGGCGTCCACACAAGTGAGACGGTGCTCACCGAAACTGACGAACGTGGCCTCTCGGGCGCGACAATCGTCGGGCACGAGTCGGGACGGGTTGCACTCCTTGCCGCACCGGAGAACCATCACCACGTGTTCGTTCTCGATATCGGGGAACGCCAGGCTGCGGTCGAACGAACGGGTGAGTACGAGTTCCGTGGAGACGGGATACGACAGGTCACTGCTGGGGATTTCGAGGCCCGTGGCGATGCCTACGACGAACCAGCGTGGGACGAGACAGGTACGCGGCTCGCGTTCGTGACGAACGAACGGGACCCCGGCGATCGCCATCTCCACGTCGCGTCACTCGACCAGGGACGCACTGATATCGAAACAGTCTTCGACGGGATTGACGGGAACGCTGTCTATCCGGACTGGGGCGACGGGTGGATCACCTGCCTCCGGTCGGGACGGAAGACGCCTGCTGACGTTCACGTGTTCGACCCCGATGAAGGGGCTGTTGAACGGGTTTCAGTCGGCTTCAGCGAGCCGGAATCGTTGGACTGGTTCCCCGACCCGGTGCCGGTTACGTTCGAGAGTGACTACGATGGGGAGCCGGTTCACGGCTACCGATACGACCCACCGGCGGAAGAGGTCGCTGCGGACAGACCGGCGGTTATCTGGGCCCACGGCGGTCCGATTCGGCAGATGCGCCGTGGCTTCCACCACATGCGGTCGTACGGGTTCTTCCATGCGTTCAATCACCTCCTCGTGAGCCGTGGCTACACCGTTCTCGAACTCAACTACCGCGGGGGGATCGGCTACGGCCGGAACTACGAGATGGCGATCCAGGAGGAGATCGGACGAGTCGATGTCGGGGACTGCGTCGGAGCCGCCTCGTATCTTCGCTCACTGGACGGAACCGGCGACGCGGTCGGGTTCTGGGGGTTGAGCTACGGAGGGTTCCTCGCGAACGCCCTCGCCACGAAAACCGACAGCTTCGACTGTGTGGTTAACTTCGCGGGAATCTGGGACTGGCGCGAGTGGGTTCGGTACGCGACTGGCCGGAACTGGGGCGCCGGTCGCCGGTTCAAACCCCTGTTCGGCGGCCACCCGGACGACGCGAGGGAGCGCGTCGAGGCGAACTACGCTGAAGCGTCACCGAAAGACCACGCTGCCGACATCGATACCCCGCTGTTCGCGTTGCATGGCACGGACGACCCGAACGTGCAGTTCGCCCAGCTGGACGACCTCGTGATGGATCTCGTCGAGCAGGGCGACGAGTTCGAGATGGCCTACTACCCCGAGGAAGACCACATGTTCCAACACTCAGAAACGTGGGAGGACGCGCTCGACCGGGTTCTCCTGTTCCTCGAGACGAACCTGCATGAGTAGACGGCCGGCACCCGTTTTCGTGACGCGACCGTCGGCTCGCTCAGCAACTACGTCCCGCGTCCGGCGGACTCCTCTCCGAGTCGTTCATCAGCCCGGTGCTCCGAGATGACTCGGTCCATCATGCTCTCGGTCTGGGCCTTCCGGCGCTCCTCGGCGCGGTCCGCCCAGTCGGCGACGGCCTCTTCGATCTCGCTCTCGCGGGCGACCGCCAGTTCGTCGACCTCCTGAATCGTCACCGTGCCGGCGGGCGCGACGGGAATCTCGTTGTCGAACAGCACCCCGTCGGCTTCGTTCGAGAGGTTCCCGTCCCGCAGGACGAGGCGGGGCTCGGTTTCTGCGAGGCGCTCGGCGCTGGAGCGGCCGGCGCCGCTCGCGTCCCGCAGGTAGACGACGTCACCCGACGCGAGCCCGTAGGCCTCGTCGGCAGTCTCGATCGCGTCGCAGGTGAACTGCTCGACCACTTTCACGGGGACGAGGTTCCTGTCGGCGGCCACGTCGCTGAAGTTGGAGTGGTCGAGTTTCCAGAGCGCCTTCAGCCGGGCGAGCTTGTCCTGGAGCTCCTCGTTCGCGGCGATAGCCTCGTCGCGCTCGCGCTCGAGGCGCTCGGCCCGGCGCTCCAGTCGGCTCACTTCCCGGCGTTCGCGGGCTTCGCGGCGCTCCTGCTTGCGCGCGTCGCTCAGCTCCCGCTCGTACTCCAGAATCGTCTCCTCTTTCTTCTCGAGTTGGGCCTCGAGCTCCTCGGCGTGGTCGCTGAGGCGGTCGACCTGCGCTTCCAGGTCGCGGATCCGCTGCTCCTCCTCGCTGAGTTCGCGCTCCTCGTGCTGCTGTTCTTCTTCTTCCTGCCCATCGTCGTCCGAGAGCTCGTCGAGCACCGTCTCGACGGACTCCTCGCTGGAGATAACGCCAGCGATGACCTCCTCGCGGTCGAACTGCGGGGGAACTTTCTGGACGATGCGCTCGAACTGGTCGGCGTGGTCGTCGACGGCGAACAGCGCCGCCGCGAGCGCGTCGCGCTCGTGGTCGTTCTCGTAGCTCACCTCCCGGGTACGGTGGAGCTTCTCGTCGACCGGCAGGTCGCTCTCGGGCGTCCAGCCCGCGGCGTCGAACGACCGGCGGAACTTCTCGACAGTTTCGGGCATCGGCGTCACGTCAGCGGCAACGAGCATCGGCCGGCCGCGCTCGATGAGCCACTCCGTGAGCTCGGCGGTGTCCCCGGTGCGGGAGGAGTAGAGATCGTGGACGGTGCCGTCGATACCGACGACGGCCGCCGCAGTCGTCGTTCCGGGGTCGATTCCGACGATGACGTGGTCGCGGCGCTTCACCAGCGGTTCGAACTCGATGCCGTCGCGGCGTTCGCGCTCGACCTCGATACGCACGTCGCCGTTCCGCATGTTCGAGGCCGGGATATCTTCGGGGCGGGCCTCGACGGTGAAGATGGCGTTCGAGAGGCCGCCGTACTTCTCGGTGACGTCCTTCTCGTAGTCGAGATTCTCGTCCTGGAGGTCTGACTCCACCTCACGGGCGGCCTTCCGGACGTTCCCGTGGATACGGCGGGTGTAGCGGTCCTGGCTCCAGCCACCGCTCCCGGTGGAGCGGCCGCGAGAGACTTTGACCGTGGTCGTGTCGCTGAAGGCAGTGACGCGCTGGCCGACGCTGCCGAGCGCCAGGCGTGCGGCGGCTTCGGCCTCCTTCATCGGTTTCTTGGCGTAGGGCACGCCGTAGCGCGAGGCGACACGGGAGAGCGGTTCGGGGCGGTTGGCGCCAGTCACCTGGACGAGGTCGGTGCTGGCGGGGAGGCTGCGAAGGAAGCCCACGAGGGCGTTCTTGTCCGGCGCGAGTTCGTACATGTTGTCGACAGCGATGCGGGTCGGCTCCTCCTTCTCGATGAGCCGCCGCAGTTTCCGGAGCGAGACGGTGTCGCGCTCGATGCGCTCCTCGTCGGGACGAATTACCACGAGGGCGTAAGTCGGGGAATCCCCCCGCACGTCGCCGCTCTGGATGTCGACGCCGAACACCGGCCCGTCGATGGGGCTCGGGGCGTTCACGCCTCAGCGTTCGTGGTCGGGGGGTAAATATCCGACGCCGGTCGTGGGTTCGACTGGATACGACCCACCGACGCGAGGTAGCTGTCGCTGCACGCACAGACAGGTACGGAACGCTCGTGTGGATTCGCTGTGAACCGCTCGTCCCTCCACAAAGCCCATTGTTGGAGAGTACTGCTTTGACAGCGATGCCCTCCAGACGAGCCCTCCTCCGCGCTCTTGGTGTGTCCGTCGCCGTCGGCGCCGCTGGTTGTAACGAGTCCGCCGACGGTGACGGGACACCCACTCAGCCCCCGACAGAAACGCCGACGGCGACGCTGACCGCGACCCGGACGAAGACGCCGACACGGACACCCGCAAGCGAGACGCCAACTGCAACAGAGACATCGACGCCCGCAGAAACACCGACGCCGAAAGCGGCGGAGAGCGCCGAGACGCCGGCGCTCACCACTGGCGAGAGCGTCGATCGGTTCGGCCGATCGGTGGCGCTGTCGCAGGAGGCTGCGATCGTCCTCGCGGCGGACAGCGGTGCCTACGCGTTCGCGCCCGACGATGGCTGGGCTGACCCGGTGGTTCTGACGTCGAACGAGGGTGACTGGTTCGGTGACCACGGCGCCTCCGCGGCACTGGTCGGCAACCTGGCCGTCCTCGGCAGCCCCGGCGCCGGCGCGGCCTACCTCTTCGAGCGGACGGCCGACGGATGGGTCCAGCACCACCAGTTCAGCCCCGACGTCGAGGAGGACACGAACGAGTTCGGCCGGTCCATCGCGTTCGACAGCGAGCGGGTGGTGGTCGGCGACGTGAACGACCCCTCGCCGATGGTAGAGCGGAGCGGCAGGGCGTACGTCTTCTCGGGCGATGGAACGGACTGGGCGCGGGACGCGACCCTCGGAACTGACGCGGAGGAGTTCTTCGGCACCGCCGTCGCCGTCGATGGCGATGTCGTGCTCGTCGGCGCGGTCCACGCCGAGGTCGACGGGGAACGCACCGGGGCCGTCTACGTCTACGAGCGCAGTGACGGGGCGTGGCAGCGACAGGCGAGACTCGTCCCGGCGGACCCGTCTGGAATCGAATCGTTCGGCCAGTCGGTCGCTCTCGACGGTGACACCGCAGTCGTCGGCGCCTCTGCCTCCGATACGGGCCACGCGTACGTCTTCGCACGGACCGGCGGCGACTGGGTACTGCAGGAGCAACTCACTGTTCGGGGACTCGAGTCTGGCGCTGATTTCGGGCAGTCGGTCGCGATCACCGGCGGGTCTGCGGTGGTCGGCGCGCCCTACGCTGGTGAGACGGGGCGCGCGTACGTCTTCGAGGAAGCTGCCGAGTGGGCGCTGTCTCGGCGGTTCGGCGCCGTCGATCTCCCGGAGAACGCCGAGTTCGGGTTCGACGTGGCGCAGTCGGACGAGACAGTCCTCGTCGGAGCGCCGGCCTACCGCAACACAACTGGCGCGTACCTCTTGGACCTGTAGCCGTCCGCTACTCCTTGTCCGGGAACGGCACATCGACAGTCTGGCCGTCCTCGGCGACGAAGCTCTCGCCGTCGAAGGCCGCATCGGCCTCCCGCTCGTGGCTCACCGGGTTGCCCGCGTAGCGCGAGGAGATGTGCGTCATCGCGAGCCGTTTCGCCCCCGCACGGGCGGCGAGCTCTCCGGCCTCCCGCGCGGTCGCGTGACCGGTCGAGCGGGCACGCCCAGCCTCGCTGTCGTCGAAGGTGGCGTCGTGAATCAGCAGATCCGGCTCGTCGGCCACCTCGACGGTCGCCTCGACGGGCCGGGTATCACCGGTGTAGACCAGCGAGCGGCCGGGCCGTGGCGGGCCGACCACCCGGTCGGAGTCGATGATGCGGCCGTCCTCCAGTTCGACGGACTCGCCCTCGTGGAGGCGACCGTACGCGGGCCCCGGTGGAATGCCGAGTTCCTCCTCCGCTTTCTCGCGCATGAACCGACCGGGGCGATCGTTTTCGACGAGCGCGTACCCAATAGACGTGGTGCGGTGCTCGGTCTCGAACGTTCTGATCTCGTACTCCTCGGCGTCGATGGCGACGGTGCCGGGTGTCACCTCGTGGATTCGAACCGGGAACCCCGTGTTGTGGTCCATCGCGCCGATGAGGTTCTCGAGGCTCCGTCGGCTCCCTGGCGGCGCGTGGATGGCGAGCGGGGCCTCGCGATCCTGGAAATCCCAGGTCTGGACGAGGCCGGGGATGCCGAGCACGTGGTCGCCGTGGAGATGGCTGAGCAGCAGGTGGTCCACGTCGAAGCCGGTGGCAAAGCGCATCATCTGGCGCTGGGTCCCCTCGCCGCAGTCGAAGAGGAACCGCTCGCCCTCCCGGTTCACCATGATCGCGCTCGGCGCCCGGCGGGTGGTCGGGACGGCGCCGCTCGTCCCGAGGAACGTAACGCGGAGAGTCATGTCAGTACATCGTTCCGGCAGCGATAAACGGCTGTCGACTTCCACAGTTACCGCAGTTGAGCGGGGGCGCTGACTGTCGTAACGGATCGTTGAATCGCTCCACGTATCCACCCGGAATCCGGTTCCCTCTTCGGGTATGGACCTACTACTATACTCATGTCGACTCGTCGAGCAGAGGCCAGGGCTGCTTTCCGCACACATCTCGAACTCCGAATATAATACAACGCCAAACAGTGGCGACGGTCCTCGTAGCCGCAATACTCCCAGTCGCGGGCTGTGGCTCCGCAGTCTCTCCAGGCGGCGACGACGGCGGCAAGGGAAGGTCAGTGAGACAGGCGAGAACGGCACGCTCGTCGTGAGCGTCCCGGCAGACGCCGAGGAGCTCGACCTCGAGGTCGAGACGGACGAACAGGAGCCGAGCTGACAGTCGACGTCCAGCAACCCGACAGCACGGAAGCGAGCACTGAGACGGAAACCAGTCCGCTCACCGCGCCTGCGCTCTGGGGACGGCACGCAATCGTCGGCCGCGCTGCGGACGGTTCTTTTTGCCGTCGCCAGGCCGAGAGCGCCAGCGGGACCGACCAGGTTCCGAACTGCACCGATCGGGACGTCATCATGCCGTTCGTGGACCGCCTGTACCGAGGAGTTCTTACCGGGCGCCGCGCTACTGCGTTGTAAATGGATGCACCGCTCTGGTCCGAGCGACACGCCCCCTCGCTCGAGGACCTCCCGCAGGCGGAGGTTCGCGAACGGCTCGGGCGGGCCGTCGCCGAGCCGATGAACCTCGTCGTACAGGGACCGCCGGGGTCGGGCAAAACCGCCGCTGTGCGGGCGCTCGCCCGTGCGGCACACGAGGACCCCGAGAACGACCTCATCGAACTCAACGTCGCGGATTTCTTCGACCGCACGAAAAAGGAGATCCGCGAGGACCCCCGCTTCGCCTCGTTCCTCGAGGGCCGCAGCCGGATGGCCAAACGCGACATGATCAACCGCGTGCTGAAGGAGTCCGCGAGCTACGCGCCGATGTCGGGCGAGTACAAGACAATCCTGCTCGATAACGCCGAGGCGATCCGCGAGGACTTCCAGCAGGCGCTGCGCCGGGTGATGGAGCAGCAC
>NZ_JAZKRY010000105.1:0-8829 GCF_036626355.1 Halolamina sp.
CCCTGACCCGGCGGCGTTCGACACCGTCGATGACACGATTCGCAGTAATCACTATGAGTCAAGGGCGGACATTAGCGCTGACGCTCGTACGATTCCCGCCGATAGAGCGCCGAGAGGACGATGAACAGCGTCGCTTCGGCGAGTTTGGCCACCGCGGCCAGTGACGAGTCTACGAGATGGGAGACCACCGCCTCGAGGGGGTGGAGCCCATGATACAGCGGTTTCCGGCCGGGGAGGAAGCCACCGTGGCCCGACAGATGCCACGTGAAGTAGCCCACGAAGTAGGTGGCCATGAGCGCCATCCCGAGAAGGTAGACACGTTTGCGGGCGACGTCGGCCACAACAAGCTGAATGCCGAGCAAGATCGCGATCGCCGACAGGACGAACGCCACCGGTCGAGGGTCGGTAACAAGCAACGATGCATTCCCGCTTCTGACGAGTAAGACGAGTCGGAACAGACCACGCTGGGGGTGGAACAGGTGGATGAGGGCGACGAGCAACGCCAGCACGAACCCGAGACTACCGAGGTTGCTGGTGGCCCACCGGCGTACCGGCTGTGACGAATCCATTACCTCCGGATGATTCATCGTAGACAGTAATAAGGCCCCAGTTTCGGGACTGTTTACTCTCGAACCGATGCCGGGTAGGTGATGTGTTCGTAACGACGTTACATGTTGGTGAGATACTACTTAACACGGTAGAGAGCAAAGAGCCCCTATGGGAGAGAACCCGGCCGGGTCAACCGAGCAGTCAGCCGCTCCAGCGAGGGAGATCACAGACGAGGAGACGTTCGACCGGGTCGTTGACTCCGAGGAGCGCGTCCTCGTCGAATTCTACGCGGACTGGTGTGGTCCCTGTCAGATGATGACGCCGACGGTCGAGGAACTCGCGACCGAGACCGAGGGGGCCGTCGTGAAAGTAAACGTCGAGGAGCTCTCACTCGTTGCGTTCCGGTACGACGTGGAGTCGATACCAACGTTTCTCGGAATCCACGACGGAGATGTCATCGGCCGGCGCACGGGCGTCCAGGAGAAACAGGAACTCGAACCGCTGCTTTACTGAGTCACTCTTCGTCGAACACCGGTTACACTCGAAGCGCCGAGGCTGATGAGGCTCGCGTAACCGAAACAGCAGGAACCCCGTTAGCCGAGCGCGCCGTAGCCCAGCCACGCACCGAGAACGAGTCCGTCGACGACGTGGACGACGGCGAAGCCGACTATGCGACGACTGTCCGACAGTCCGACTACTCATACTGCCGGACAGAAGACAATAACGACTCCCTCACCAGTCTCTAACCATCACACGAGGTGACGGCCGATTCACGGCGAGCGATGGTTGTATCGTACTGTCCGGCAGTATCAGTCACCCACGTCGTGTTCTTCCTCGGCGTGTATCGTTAGCTCCTCCTCAGTGTCGAACGTCTGTCCACACATTCCGCATTCGTGTTCCTCGTCGTGGTCGTGTGCCATACGTGAACATGGGTTTACATCGTAATGAAGGCTCGCCGAGACCCAGGTTATCTGATTACTGAGCAGTTACCGTCGGAGCTCAACCCAGTAGCTGTTCTCGAAAGGCGATTCGTACTCGATATCCAGGCGCTCGTACACAGTCCGAGGAACGCTGATGTCAGCCAGAACGACGGGGTCATCGCGAGACGTGAGTCCCGTTTTCGGGAGCGCCAACGTGACGACCCGATCCGGTTCGACCGCCCCTTCCTTGGGCTCGCCAGTCGTCGCATCGATACCTGATGGAACATCCAGAGAGACAACCGGTGTCCGGCGCTGGTTCAGTGTCTGGATCATCTCGTCCACCGGTTCACGCACCGTGCCGGTGAGCCCGTAGCCGATAAGCGCGTCCACCGCGACGGACGCCGTCGTGTCGGCGATGCCATCGGGGCCGACTCCGACTGGAACCCCCATCTCGTCGAGAATCCGGTACTGCTTGGCTGTGACCCCAGACAACTCGCTCGGGTCGCGGTCCAGGACGACCGTGACGGTCACTTCGTGGTTCACGAGATGTCGGGCGCAGGCCAAGCCGCCGCCACCGTTGCCCCCGTTTCCGGCAACTACGAGTGCGGAGCCGTCCCCGACCCGACGGCCGTGTTCTGCGAGCGTCCGCCCGGCGTTCTCCATCATCTGCAGGAGGTGGATTCCGACATCCTCGACGGCGACACGATCGACGGCCCGCATCTCGTCGGCGGTCACGGCGGTGACTGCAACACCGGCGGGCGTTTCGAACGGTGAGTGGTCCATACAGCTCAGTTATCCGGCTAACAGTAAATGTCCATGCTGGAGGAGTCTCGCAACGCCGCGAGTTCCTCGTCGCCCACGGCGGCGATGGCGATGACGAACACGCTGGTCGCGACAGCAGCCAGTCGATCGATATTGTGTGAGTATCTCCTAACTGAGTCACATTTTTTGTATCTGCACGCCACTGTCGCTGTATGGAAGCTGATACCTCAGTTGACGAGTACGAAGTCGTCGTCGTGGGTGGCGGGCCGGCCGGCCAGACGGCGGCCCTGTACAGCACGCGTCTCGGCCATCGGACGGCACTGGTCGACCGTGGAGGCGGGCGAGCCGCGATGATGCAGGAGGTTCACAACCTCATCGGCGTCCGGGAAGAGACGAGCGGCAACGAGTACCTCGGTATCGGGAAGGACCAGCTCGAGGAGTACGGCTGTGAGCTGCACCGGGATATGCTCACGTCCTGTCACCGGACCGACGACGACCGAATCGAGCTGTACGGCAACAACGCTACCTACCGGGCCGACTACGTCGTGCTGGCGACCGGGTTCAACGACGTTCGACCGGACCCCCCGCTCCCCCGAACGGGTCGCGGCCTCCACTACTGCCTGCACTGTGACGCCCACATGTTCGTCGACAAGTCCGTCTACGTGATGGGACACGCAGAGAGCGCTGCTCACGTTGCAGCGATCATGCTGAACTTCACCGACGAGGTTGACCTCCTCACACGGGGTGAGGAGCCCGCGTGGAGCGAGGAAACAGCGGCGATGCTCCAGAACCACCCCATCGACGTGATCCACGATGACGTCACTGGCATCCAGAACGGCGCCGACGGGTGGCTGCAAGCCATGGAGTTCGAGGACGGCACGGTCCGGGAGTACAAGGGCGGCTTCGCGATGTACGGTGCGGAGTATAACAACGGGCTGGCACGGGAACTCGGCTGTGACAGCAACGACGACGGGACCGTCGACGTCGATGACCACGGTCAGACCTCCGTCGACGAAGTGTATGCAGTCGGGGACCTCACACCGGGGCATAACCAGGTCCCGATCGCGCTCGCGGAAGGGGCGAAAGCAGGAATCTCCATCCACTTCGGGCTTCGTGATTTCCCGCGGGAGCCGGAGATCGTCGACGAGGCGGGGCCGGTTCGCTCCGAAGAGGTCCCGGGAATCCCCGACGATCTCCTCGAACAGGCCGTCGACTTCCACACCTACGACTGAGTGGACCCGGTAGCCCTCGTCCCCGATGGAGTCGGGGCGGGCACCGGGCAGTTACTCCGAGGTAGTCTGTGTTTCATAAGTAGGCGCGTTCAACCGCCTTGTATGGAGCAGTTTGATTTTCTCGTTATCGGCTCAGGCTCGGGTCTCGACGTGGCGAACGTCGCGGCGAACCAGGGGCAGTCGGTTGCGGTAGTCGAGAAGGGGCCCCTCGGCGGAACGTGTCTCAACCGCGGCTGTATCCCGTCGAAACACCTGTTGTATCATGCTGACGTGCTCGAGACCGTCGAACGGGCCGACGAGTTCCACATTGACGCGGACGTACACGGAGTGGAGTTCGCGGACATCGTTCGGGAGGTCACCGAGGAGGTACAGGAAGACGCGGAATCGATCCGCCGCGGACTGCGCTCGTCTCCCCAACACGACCTGTTCGAGGGAGAGGGTCGGTTCGTCGACGAACGGACGATCGAAATCTCCGAGGGCGAGGACGTCGGTGCACGTCTCCAGGCAGACACCATCCTGCTCGCTGCCGGCACACGCCCGTCGATTCCGGATATCGATGGTATCACGCAGGTCGACTACCTGACGAGCACCGATGCGCTCGAACTGGAGCACCGACCGGACCACCTCGTCATCGTCGGCGGCGGCTACATCGCCGCCGAACTCGGCCATTTCTTCGGCACGTTCGGGTCCGAGGTGACGATCATCGGTCGCCGTCCGAGCCTGCTGCCACAGGCAGACGACGAGGTCGCGGAGGCGTTCACCGACCGCTACGCCGACCGGTTCACGGTCCACACGGGCCATGCGGCCACTGCGGTCTCCGAGGAGGACGGCGCTGTGACCGTCGAGGCGCGGCAGTACGAGTACGGCGAGGATGGGGGTCTCCTCGAAGACGCGGAGCGAGTCACCGCGACCGGGGACGAACTGCTCGTCGCAGCGGGACGGGTCCCCAACACGGATACGCTGAACCTCGACGCGACCGGTGTCGAGACGGACGATCGCGGCTTCGTCGAGACCGACGACTATCTCGAGACCGACGTCGACGGCATCTGGGCGCTCGGCGACATCGTCGGCGAGTACCTCCTGAAACACAGCGCGAACCACGAGGCCCGAGCAGTCGCACGGAACATCTTCGGGGGCGAGCCTGAACCGGTCGACTACACTGCGATGCCGTTCGCCGTGTTCGCCTCCCCGGAGGTCGCAGGGGTCGGCACACCGGAAGCGGAGCTCCGCTCGGAGGGTCACGACTACGCGACGAACACCTACCGGTACGAAAACACCGCGCGTGGCGACGCGATGAACGCCGATGGGTTCGTGAAAGTGCTCATCGATCTTGAGGGCGAAATCCTCGGCTGTCACATCATCGGACCGGACGCCTCGACGCTCATTCAGGAGGTCGTCGTGGCGATGAAAGCCGGGACAGGGACCGTCCAGGACATCCGCAACGCCATCCACATCCACCCAGCGCTGCCGGAAGTTGTCCAGCGCGCGTTCTCGGGTCAGTTCAGCCGGGGTGATGGCGAACACCAACACCAGTAGGGAGTAATCGACTAACTTCGACGCCGGCCCAGCGAGGCGAGCGTCACAGCCTCTCTGGTGTCGGATTCGTCCTGTTCTCGGACCCCCGATGAGCTGGCTCCCCGTTCTGGCCGGGGTTTCCCTGCGACCCCCGAGATGCTCGAACGTTACCAGGCCGAGGACTGTCCGTACTGCGAGGGAGTCCGAGAGACGCGTATGGAGTTGGGCGTCTCGTCGGTCCAACCCGCTACTACGGCCGGGAACGTTCTCCTCGAGAATGAACTCGGCGGCGCGTCGGTTCGCCGGAGGTTTCTCCCCGGATGACAGAAGCGTTCGGCTGACGTGACACTACTCAGTCGTGTAGACGCCGGCCATCGCCGTTTCCTCGACGGTGAGCGAGATGCTGTCGCCTTCCTCGGCGGCCTGTTCCGTGACGACCGTCACCGCCTCGATGGGGTCACGCTTGAGATAGGCCCAGAGCAGCCCGAAAATCGACGGATGCCCGCCACGGCGACAGACCAGCACGTACCGCGCCTCCGCCAGCGACTGTAGCTGCGGCTCCATCTCGTGTTCACCCACCTCCTCAGGCGGAATCACGTGCAGTACGTCACCCTCGATCGTCTCGCTCATAGGCGGATACGACGCTGCGGAAACAAGCCGGTGTCGGACTACCACGACGTCCAGCCGGCCATCCTGCTGGAACGATTCGGTAATGTTCGTGGCGAAGTGGTGCAACCGTCGAACTCAGCGGAACAGCTGATGAGGCAGTTGCCAGAAGCAACCACAGACCGAACACCACTGCCGGAGGACGGTCGCTCCGCAGCCGCAAGGCTCATCGACAGCGATCTCACCTCCGTCTCGGAGGCCACCCACGAATGAATCGCTGACGCACGCAAGCTGAAGTTCTTCGAGTTGCTGCCGATACCCCGCCTGCTCCAGCGTGCCCGCTACGTCAAGGAGGCTGGCGACACCGTGGTATCACGAACTGACGGGGCCGAACACAGGGGCTCGTTTCGGCGTATCGGTCGACACCCGCCGGTCGGCTGACTCAGTCGTCGCCCTGACCGCCAGCCCGGGCCGGTCAGTCGTCGCCCTGACCGCCAGCCCGGGCCGGTCAGTCGTCGCCCGCCACCACGCCAGGTTCGAACGTCACGTCCGCATCGCGCCACGTCCCGCGCTGGTACCAGGCGTAGGCGACCATCGCGCCGACCGCGTTCGAGATGGCGAACGAGAGCCAGATGCCGTCCGGACCGTAGGCACGCGAAAGCACCCACGCGAGCGGAATGCGGAAGACCCCGAGCACCCCAATCGAGATGGTGGCAGCGGTGAGCGTCTTGCTGGCGCCGCGGAAGCTCCCGTTGTACGCCCGCATGACACCCATGAAGCCGAACGTCGGCGCGACAAAGCGCATGAACCGAACGCCGATGGCCGTCACTTCGGCGCTCTCGGTGAAGACGGCGACGATTGGCTCGGTGAAGACGAACGCGAGGACGGCGACGGCCGAGAGGATGAAGAACACGGTCTTGCCCGCGAACCACGTGGTCTCGGCCGCCCGGTCGGGCTTGTCCGCGCCGATGTTCTGGCCGCTCATGGTCTCGACGCCGCGGGCCAGCGCGATGGCCGGCATGAACACCACCGAGAGCACCCGCGTCCCGATCCCGAAGGCGGCGACGACGGGCGTCGCGAACGTCCCGACGACGATGAGCATGAGGTTGAACGAGATGGCCCGGCCAGTCCCCTCGACGGAAGCCGGCAGGCCGATTTTGAGGATCCGGCGGGCGAACGGGAGGTCGGGCCTCATCTCGCTTAACCGGATGCGGACGCCACGGTTCCCGCGGAACATGATGCCCAGGCCGACGATGAACGCCAGCGCGCGGGAGAAGATGGTCGCAATCGCGGCACCGCGGAGGCCGTCACCCGTGTAGCCGGTAGCGGCAAAGAGCTGGCTCTGGAGCCCGGTCGCGCCCAGCATCTCGAACAGCGGGTTCGCCTGGAACCCGAAGATGAGAAACGGGTCCAGGATGATGTTGACCACGACCGAGAGGGCCATCACGACCATCGGCGTCACCGTGTCGCCGTAGCCCCGCATCAGCGAGATGAACATCAGGAAGCCGAACATGAACACCAGCCCGGCCGCGATGACCTCCATATACGCCACGGCGAGTGGGTAGACGTCCGGCGCGGCGCCGAAGATCTTGAGCAGGTCGTCGACGAGGACGTAGCCCACCCCACCGAGGATGATGGAGGCGATGACCGAGAACACGACCGTCTGGGAGGCGGCGTACTCGGCCTCGCGCTCCTTGCCGGCGCCGACGTTCTGGGCGACCATCACGCTCCCCGCCACAGAGAGCCCCAACCCCAGCGAGATGAGCAGGAACACCATCGGGAACGCGAAGCTGATGGCTGCCAGCGCTTCGGTGCTGTACTGGCCGACCCAGAACGTGTCCGCGAGGTTGTAGGCGGTCTGAAACAGGTTCGTGAAGACGATGGGCGTCGCGAGGATGAACAGCGGCTTGGCGATGCCGCCGGTCGTGAGGTCGATCTCCTCGTCGTCGAACGCCTGCTGGAACAGCCCCCGCAGCCGTCCGAGACTCTCGCGCAGGCTCACCGGGAGTCCTCTTCGACGGCGATCATTGTCTCTATGTGGCGCGCAAGCGTCTCCCGGGTCTCCTCAACCGGCCGACCGATGGCGACGCTACGGGTATGGGCGCCGTTGATGACCGTCACGAGGAAGTCCGCTGACGCGGAGACGTCGAGGTCGGTGCGGAACTCCCCTGCCTCGACGCCCGCCGCGAGGTGGCCCGCAATATGTTCTGTCAGCTTCTGGTCGAACTCCGCGAGCCGGTCCCGGAACGTCTCGTCGTAGGGGCTCTGAGCCTTCATCTCGAGAACCGCGATCTCGAAATCGCGTGGCGGGCCGTCCGCTTCGGCGGGTCGGAGCACCTCGTCGATGAGCGCGAGCAGCCCCTCGTGGGGGGTTTCGGCTTCGACGCTCTCCAGGCGCTCGGTGAAGGAGTCGAACAGTTCGTCGAGGAACGAGCACAGCAGGTCGTGTTTGCTGTCGTAGTGATAATGGAGCGCGGATTTGCTGCGCTCGGTCTCCGCAGCGATGTCTTCCATCGTGACGTCGGCGTAGCCGTGTTTGCAGAGGGCGCGGTAGGTTGCGTCGGTAATGTCGGCTGTCGTCTGTTCGGAGACCATCTGACTGACTGGTTAGTCAGACTGTCCAGTCAGGGAAAAACGTAGCGTTCCGTAGGTTGTTGCAGATCGAGTCACCGGAGAAGTGGAGTCTTCCCACAGTTATTCCAAAGACGCGGCTGTGTCCGCCTGAACTCGAGGGCGTGATCGCTCCGGGGCCCGTTCTACTGGTGGACGTCCGTTTCCCTGGAGACGAGGACACTGGTTTGGCGTTCCTCCGGAGAGTAGTGAGAACACCCATGCAAGACCCTGGGTAATCCAGCGCAAGGGACGCCTACAGCGCGTCGAGGATGTTCAGATACCCGCTCCCGTAGAACGCTTTGTCGTACCCGTCGGGGACGTCTGCAGCGCGCTTGAGCGCGGCCTCGACCTGGTTGGCGTTGTAGTTCGGGTTGGCGCTCTTGACGAGCGCGGCGGCACCGGCGACGTTCGGCGCGGCCATCGAGGTGCCGGCCTTCCAGCCGTAGGCGGGGACCTGCGTGTCGGGTTCGCCGTCGCCGTCGGTGTCCTCGTAGGTGAACACCGTGTTGAACACGAGGTCGTTGAACCACGGGACCTCCGTTCCGATAGCGCCGAGGTCGGCGTCGCCACCCGGCGCGCCGAGCGTGATGGCGTTCGTGCCGTAGTTCGTGTAGAACGCTGGACTAGCGAAG
>NZ_JAZKRY010000106.1:0-8684 GCF_036626355.1 Halolamina sp.
GGCTCGGCAGGAGCTTCTGTTCGCTGTATGCCGAGGTGTCGTCGGTGCGGTTGAGCCGGTGGAGGAAGTGGTTGTAGACCTGTCGACAGGTATCGACAGTCCACGCTAACTGCTATCCGAGAGCGTCGGACGGTCCGAGTCGATACCTGTCGTTGTAGTTCATCAGGTAGTGCTACTCGCCGGGTTCGGTGGTTCGGACGACTTTCACTTCCGCGCCACGCCAGTCCTTCGGGACGAGGACATGAGCGCCGTTGCCGGTGGCTTTGACTGTCCCGTCGATGACTTCGTGGCCTTCGATTTCGTGCCTATCCATCACCTGTATTTACACCATGTTTTAACATGAAGGTGGCGGTGGGCCTGTAGGCCGAGCGTCGAACATGGCTGATACTCGTGCGGGCATCGCCAGAACGCGGGGCGTTCTGGCTGCCAACCAGAAGCCTGCGGCTTCTGATGACGGCTGTATCCCCTCCCTACTTGCTCCCTTCGGTCGCTCGTTGAGGAAGGGGCCTTAGCGCCTCAATTCAGGTAAAACGCCGCTACCAGCAAACCGCCGAGGAACAGGTGCCAGACGACCGTCGCTAACTTCGCCTGTGTGGATATCGAGGGACGAGGGGGATTACGGAAAGTCGCATCGTAGATCCATACCGTCGCGATAAGCGCGCCAGCGAGTAGTCCGACCAGAACTGGGACGCTGGTTACCAATCCAATGATGATACCACCACCGAGACTAGCCGGAATGGCGACCAGCACTTTGTCGTAGTAGGTGAGGCTGCTATCCAGGTCCATACTGAAAATAGCTGCCACGAGCGAATAAGCCTCCGACCGATTCTCATCCGGTAGGAACACACGTTCCCACTCGACACGCACTGATCGCTAGAGAGAATAAAAGACACCCGGGTTCCCGAAACGTGAGAAGTTCAGGCAGTATTTTTGGTTCGGCTCGTCGTCGGGTGAGATATGGAGGACGTGCCCGGCGAACTCGAATCCGAACTCGTCCGAAGCTGTCGGACGACAGTCGGCGACGAACTACGGAGCGTGACGTACTTCGATCCGAGCGAGGAGAAGCAGCTCTATCTTCGTGAGGACCTCTCATCGGACGCGGATATCGTCGGCTTCGCCGACAACGAGCGTCTCGGCTTTCGGTCCCAATCCGTGTATCATAGCTCCGAACTCGGTGAGTATCAGTTCACGATGCGGGTGTTCGAGCACGGATACCTCACGCGGGTGATTGCCGCTGGCCACGGGGCATTCGTCACGACCGACGAGCTCCCGATGAACCGATTCGAGGAACTGGCGAGCGCTGTCCGTTCCGTGCTGACAGCCCACGCCTGAGCCGGGGAGATACAGATACCGGGCTGAGAGTCGTGTCGTCGAATCACTGATTCGGCGAGTCTCTCGCCAGACCCTCTTGTTCGTGAGTCCACTCACTGTTGCAGTTTCCTGGTTGCCAATCGGCTTCATCGACAAGACCATGAAAAGTGGAACGTGTACTGCGGTCTGTATCAGCTACTCTGGGCTGGTGAGGCGGGTGGTCAGCACTGGTACGTCCGAGAGTCGCACCACCTTTTCGGTGACGCTACCCACGAGATACCGGTCGAGACCGGTCCGACCGTGTGTCCCCATCACGATGAGATCCATCTCCTCGTCATCGCTATATTCGAGGATAACCTCGTGCGGGACTCCTTCTTCCAGAACGGTGGTGATTTCGATGCCAGCGTCCTCCGCCCGGGCTTCGAGCTCCTCCAGAACGGATTCACCTTCGCTCCTGAACTCGGCCGTGTACTCCGTCGTATCGAACGTATGTTCGATCGCGTTGACCTCTTTGAGATCGATCACATACAGCGTGTGTACGGTCGCATCGTAGGTCTTTGCGAGATCGAATGCATGCGCTACCGCTCCTTCTGTGCCCTCACTCCCGTCCGTTGGCAGTAGAATGTTGTCGTACATTGTAATCAACTCCTTGCTGGGTCCACCCCTCGATGGGCCTTCCCACGTGTCGATACGTCCCTACTCTCCATCAACTATACGGTGAATTCTCAGACAGGGAGAATAGGAACTCGATGCTGTCTGTCCGCCAGTTCTGCTCCCCGGCCTGAACGTTCTGACGCCGATACCCGCAACGAGAGTCGGAACAACAGGATACCAGGACGAACCGTTCTTCGAACTCCTGGCCCGTTCCTACTACCGAGATAGTATGTTCAGACGAGGGATGATTGGGGCGTCGCTTGAAGGCGTAGTTTCACTTGTGCTACGCCACGACCGACCCGGTTCTGATCTCCCCCGGGCCACGTCTTTACGTACACTTGCTGGGATGGGCAACTCCGGAGTATCTGTACTATCGCTGAATACGACGCGTGCCATCACCGTTCGACACGGGCCCGTGTCGTCTCGCAGCGCCCAAATGGGTGCTCAGTCACCTTTCTCTCCAGTCGAAACGGCTTCCTCGAACTCCTCGGTCGGTGACGGAGAGACGTGCGAGATGCCCATCTATCCGTGGGTGCGGTGACCCCTGACCCAGGCTGCAAACGGGGGAGCCCCGTCCGAAACACGAAAGGCGTCAGCCCCGCTCTTCCCTGACATGGTCGACGAAGTCACTCCGGAGGAGCTCAAGGAGAAACTCGACGCTGAGGAACCGGTCCAGATAATCGATATTCGGCCAGCGGCCGCGTTCGAACGGGGGCATATTCCCCGGGCGATCAACGTACCCATGACGGAGCTGCCCGGCCGGGTCGACGAGATCGAGTGGGAAGACGATATCGTCGTCGCCTGTCCAATCGGCCAGTCTTCCGTCCAGGCAGCCAAGCTCATCAGCAGTTTCGAAGGCGTCGACAACGATGCGGCCGTTCAGAGCATGGCCGGCGGCTACCACGCCTGGGAGTACGGACTCGAGCAACGGAGCGCAGACGCCTGAGCGTGCTGGTCCTTCCGACGGCAGTTCGCGACGCGCTCCTGTCTCACGCCGACAGTGGCGGGGACGAGGAGATCTGTGGCGTCCTCGCAGGCGATTACGGCCAAGAGCGAAGCTGCGTCGAGGCGGCACACCCGACGGCGAACGCCGCCGAAAAGCCACGAACCAGGTACCGTATCGACCCGGAAGAGCTTCTGGCGACGATCGAATCGGTCGAACAGGGGGGTCGTGAAGTCGTCGGGTTCTATCACAGCCATCCAAACGGGCCTGCCGCGCCGAGTGCGACTGACGCCGCGCGTGCGACGTGGACGGGCTACTCCTACGTCATCTGCTCGCTCGACGGGTCCCCGTCGATCGATTCCTGGCGCTGGACGGGCGAGGAGTTCGCGACAGAAGCGCTCGTCGAGAACGCCGATTGAGGGGCGGGACTGTCGCGCTACTCGCCGGTCAGGTAGCTGCTCGCCTGTGGCTCGGTGGGGTCCGTTCGTACTTCCACCAGCCGCGGCTCGTCGGCGTCAGTGGCGGCTGCGACGGCGTCCCGGATCTCCGCGGGCGTCTCTGCGTGCGTCGCGCTCACACCCATCGATTCAGCGAGCGCGGTGAACTCCACCGCCTGCTCCGGCCAGGCGTAGCTGTTCGGTGCCATCCCGTGGTGGCGCTCGGCACCTTCGCTGATGATGGCGTAGTCGTCGTTCCGGAACACCACGACCGTTACCGGGAGCCCCTCGCTCGCTGCGGTGTGGAGCTCGTGAATACACATCATCAGTCCGCCGTCGCCGGTGAGTGCGACCACATCTTTGTCCGGATGGGCGGCTTGTGCGCCCATCGCGGAGGGGAGCCCAGTGCCCATCGTCGCCCACGAGCCGGGGTTGACGTAGGAGCGCGGCCCCATCGCGGGGAACGTGGCGAGCGTCCAGATGCGGAACCCACCGGCGTCGGCGGTGACGATCGTGTTTTCCGGGAGTGCGTCCCGAACTGCCTGTAGTGCTCCAGGGGAGGTGAGTGGCGGCTCACCGTCGACCAGTTCGTCGACCCGACGCTGAACTGCGTCTCGGAGACGGTCAGTAACGGTTTCGGCCCGGTGGTCGGAGTCGGGGATCTCCGCGGTCAGCGCGGCGAGGGTGAGTCGGGCGTCGGCGACCAGTCCCACTGCGGGGTCGTAGTTGGTTCCCAGGTCGTCGGGGTCCAGTGTGACGTGGACGAGCGTTTCGGGCACGTCGAGGCTGCGGCCGCGGGTCACCAGTTCGTCGAAATCAGTGCCGACTGCCAGCGCGGCGTCGGACCCTGCGACGTACTCGGCCATCTCCGGTGTCGTCCCGCCACAGAGCACGCCCGCCGAGAGCGGGTGCGTCTCGGGAATTACGCCCTTCCCTTTGTAGCTCGTGAGCACCGGCGCGTCGTACTGCTCGGCGAAGGCGACGAGTTCGTCGCTGGCGTCAGCCGAGCGGACGCCGCCGCCGGCGATGATGACTGGTGCGTCGGCGGCCTCCAATAACGTCGCGGCTTCGGACAGCGCCTCGACCGATGGGGAGACCGGGTCCGGCGTCGCCACGTCTGCGATGTTGGCGACGGGACCGCTGGCCGGGAGGAAGGATTTGGGGATTCCCAGCCGAACCGGGCCTTTCGGTGCCGTCGTCGCCGTCGCGACGGCGCGCTCGACCTCCGCGGCGAGGCCCTCGGGGTTCTTGACCACGCGGTTCGCTTTGACCACGGTATCGTACGTCTCTGGTGGCGTCTCGTGGATGCCGTCCCGCCCCCGGACCTCGGGGTCGGTTTCGACGGCGATGTGGATCAACGGCGTGTTGTCGTTGAGCGCGTTCTTCAGCCCGTTCATCGCGTTCATATCGCCCGGACCAGGGACGACAACGGTGGCTGCGGGCTCGCCGGTGGTTTCGGCGTAGCCCCACGCCTGATGGGAGACGGCCGTCTCGTGGCGCGCCATCACGAACCGGATGTCGTCGCGCCCGTCGATGGCCTCGTTCAGTGGCAGCGTCTGCTTGCCGGGGATGCCGAACACGGTGTCGATGCCGTTCTCGACCAGATGATCGATGACGATGGAACCGAGAGTCATGGGTTCCTCTGGTGCGGGCGGTGGCAAAACAGTACCTCTCTCGGGCAGGAAGGGGCGGCAGGGCCAGGGGAGCGCAGCGACTGTCGCGCAGGAAGCCTGAGCCCGCGGAACGCCGCAACCAGCTTCCACCGCCGACGAGCAAACCACTAAGGCACCGGCCCTCCCCCACCCGAACGACATGAGCGACGACTCGACCGGCCCGCTCGACGGCGTCACCGTCCTCGACGCCTCGCGCGTGCTCGCCGGCCCGTTCTGTGGGATGCAGTTGGGCGACCTGGGCGCCGATGTTATCAAGGTCGAACGCCCCGACGGCGGCGACCAGACACGCCACTGGTCACCACCCGCGTTCGGTGACTCCGGGGAGAGTTCTTACTACGCCAGCATCAACCGGAACAAGCGCTCCATCACACTCAACCTCGCCACCGAGAAAGGCCGCGAGACGTTCCGTGAGCTCGCCGCCGGGGCCGACGTGATGCTGGAGAACTACCGCGTCGGGAAGCCCGCCGAGTGGGGAATCGATTACGACAGTCTCTCCGAGGAGAACCCCGGGCTGGTCTACTGCTCCATCACCGGCTACGGGCAGACCGGCCCGAAAGCCGAGCGCCCGGCCTACGATCTGATGATGCAGGCAGAGGGCGGTATGATGAGCATCACCGGGGAGGCCGGCCGACCCCCCGTGCGCGTCGGCGTTGCGATGGCCGACCTCGCGTCGGGGATGTACGCGACCCAGTCGATCCTCGCGGCGCTGTTCCGCCGCGAATTCGCCAACGAGGGCGGCGAGCGCATCGACATCGCGCTGTTCGATTCGATCGTCGGCTGGCTGACCTACATGGCCACGGATACGTTCGCCTCCGGTGAGCCGCCGGGGCGCATGGGCTCCCGGCACCCGAACATCGCGCCCTATCAGGCCTACGAGGCCGCAGACGGCTACATCGTCGTCGCCTGCGCCAGCGAGGCAATCTGGTACCGGTTCTGCGAGGCCCTGGACCGGCCGGATCTCGCCGCGGACGAGCGGTTCGAGAACAACGAACGGCGCGTCGAGAACCGCGACGCGCTGGAGAGGGACGTCGCCGAGGAACTCCGGGACACGACCGTCGACGAGCTACTCACGATGTTCCGGGACCACGACGTTCCGGTCGGCCGCATCCGGGACATCGCCGAGGTGTTCGACGATCCGCAGGTCGAGGCACGGAACATGCGCCAGTCCGTCACCCACCCGACCGCTGGCGAGATGCAGCTCCCCGGTTCGCCAATGTGCTTTGCGGGCCACGATACCGACGCGCGTCGTCACCCGCCGCTGCTGGGTGAGCAGACGGAGGAACTGCTCGGGGAACTTGGGTACAGTGCGGACAAAATCGAAGAACTGCGGCGCGAGGGCGTCGTCTGAGGGTGGGTCGGCCGCGCGCTGCACGCAATCGGCTCACAGCTGTTCGGTCTCTTCCATGTACAGCACGTCACCTGCTTCCTGGTCGGAGAACTCCGCCGCGTCCTCGAGGAGTGCCTCGCCGGCCGCGGAGTCGAACGCCGCACCCAGCGCGGCCATGTCCTCGAAATAGAGTTCGGCGAGGCCGTCGTAGGCGCTTTCCTCCGGATCAGTCGGGAGCGAGGTGACGTAGCGCTGGACATTCGGCAGATCGTCGACCAACGGTGCGTGTTCCTCCTCCCAGTACGTCGCGAACTCCTCGTGACTGAGCGAGTCCTCCCGGACCAGCAGCGCGACCATCTTGACCATAGGTCGGCCTCAGTTGGACTGGCCTTCGCTCTATCGGTCCGGACGCAGCCAGTCGAATGGGGTTTCGAGATTTTGTGACAACTGTTACCAATTGCGACCCATTAAAGTAGTTTCAGTACCGTGGTGTAACTAACAAATGCCCGCTAAACATGGTCTGCCGAGCAACGTAGAACAGGGGTTGCAGGCCTGTAACACCACGTTCGGCTGTTTCGAAGTCGTTGCGGTGTCGATGCTCGCCATGCTCGCGTGGGCAGGGTTCTCGGCCGGGCTACTGTTCGCGCCGCGGGCGAACGTCCGTGGCGCGCTCGCCGCAATTGGGGCGGAGTGTGACTCGGTTATCGCTGAGCGGGACGCGCTGGCTCACTTCGCCGACCAGCTCGGGGAGCTACCGACGACACAGCTTCAGGGAACGTCAGTCCAGGGGGCAGGAATCGGCGTCGCCAGCACCACCTCGCGCCCGCCAAACGACGGCATGGCTGCCGTCGAGAACGCCTACCGCGAGACGGTGATGGCAGTCGATCATTACGAGCAGGATTACGGGGAACCGTTCGCACAGCATCTCGCAACTGAGTTCGGGGAGGAGATTGCGGGGGCTGTTGTCGCCAACGACCAGCTCACCCCACAGGTCAAAAGCGCGCTCCTGACGAGTGCCCGAGAGGGCCAGCATCAGCGGGAGAAGTATCTCGAGGCGATGGGGCGCGAGCGGGAGCGGCTACAGGAGGCAGACAGGCTGTTGGGGAGTATCGCCGACACCTGTGAGTCGGTCGACGGGAACCGGCTCCGTCGGCGGCCGTTCGAGGAGCTCCAGTGTCGGCTCGACCGGCTCTTCGAGGAGCGCGAGCGACTGACCGACGCGCTGCAGGAGCGTCAGGAGCGACTTCACGAGGGCATTACGTTCGGGTGGGACCGCAGGGATACGGAATCGGTGTACCGCTTCCTCTACCGGGACCTCGACGCCACGTACCCGGTGTTGGCCGATGGAACGAATCTCCTCGAACGGATGCGAGACGTCGAATCGCGGCTGACGACGGCCGTGACTGCGCGGCTGTAACCGAAGCGGGAGAGCATCCGCGGCCAGGGGGCTGGCCGGAATTTCTGTGGTGGGGTTCGCGATAGTTTGTCGTCGACGAGGTCCGGGAGAACCGACTGATCGGCCTAGTTGAGTTCTGGCGGTGGGCCTTCCGTGCCGAGGCGTCGCTGTTCGGCGTAGTAGACGTTGACGGCACTGGTGATCGTGAACATGGTGACGATAATTGCTCCCCAGGTAAGGTCCGGGAGCAGGCTGAACGACGGCACGCCGAACCAGACCGCGGCGACCAGCGCGGACGAGATGCCGCTGAGCCCGAGGTAGAACTCGCTCCACGGGATATCGTTGTCCTGGACGACCTCCATATACACCTGGAGGGACTCCCCGCGCTCCGTGAGTTCGATGGTGTCACGGGAGTTCTCGTAGTGAAGGATACCCGCCTCGTCCATCCGCGGGAGGTGGGTCTGGTGGAGTGAAACGTACACGCGCCGGCGCTCGTCCGCGGTCACCTGCTCGAGTGACTCCCCGTTCTCCCAGGCCGCGAGCTGGCGGGACAGCTCCCCGATATTGGTCCCGTCCTTGTGAGAGAGCAGGTAATGGAGCGCGTGTCTCCGCCGGACGTTACTGAGGATGTCGAACGCCTCAGTCTGGGTCAGCTCCTGATCGCGGTTAGGCGATTTGGAACTCTGGGACAGGCTCATACATGTACTATTAACTGTAAATTAGTTAAACCTTTCTATCATATAGGCTAACTGAAATGTATTCGGGTCGGAGCGGGACGAAACAATCTGCGTACGTATGTCTTACGCAAGGCATACACGGTTGCAATGGGCTCCTATGGGTCTGTAGCAAGGTGCTACGGCGATGTATCCGCAGCTTAAGATTTTGTAAACTACTCATTAAAAAGGGGGTGTAGGTGTATGTTTCTGATAGGAGCGCCCGGTTG
>NZ_JAZKRY010000107.1:0-8681 GCF_036626355.1 Halolamina sp.
CTATTGGCAGTAATCACTATGAAGCCGTCCCGAAACGCGTTCCCCTTAGCTCGTGTCGAGTGAGCGAACGGTTCCGACCCCCTTGCTCCGGCCCTCCCGGAAGACGAACCGCTGGCCCTCCTCGACCAGATACGGCCGGAACTTGAACCGGACCGTCGTTCGGCCAGTGTCACCCGGGAGGAGGCGACCCTTCTCGGGGCTGAACACCGCCGCCTCTCCCACGGTCTCCAGATGGACGACCGGTTCGTATCCCTCGCCGATGCGGGTCGGGTGGTTCAGCACGACGACTTCGGCTTCGAACTCCCGGACCGGGTTGGGCTCGCTGTTCCGGGGAACCAGCGCCATCCCGCGCTCGATCTCCGCTTCGTCCACGCCTTTGAGTGCGATGCCGACGATGCGGCCGGCAGTGGCCTTGTCCACCCGGTGGTAATGCATCTCGATCGAGCGGACCTGGACCTCGCGGAAGTTTCCGTCGGGCATGGGCCCGAGCAGCAGTTCGTCGCCTGCCTCGACGGTTCCCGCGTTGATGGTGCCCGAGGCGACGGCGCCCACGCCGGTGACGCTGTAGCTCCGGTCGACGTACATTCGGAACGGCGCATTGGCGTCGCTCTCGCGCTTGGGGAGTGCCTCGAACAGCGTATCGAGTTGGTCGATTCCCTCCCCCGAGACGGCGCTCGTCCGGAGGATCGGGACCGTTGTGCCGATCTCTTCGATGGCGGCGCCGATGCCGTGGCGGTCGACCGGGAGCGGCGTCTCACCCACTTCTCGGAGCATCGCCTCGACCTCGTCTTCTACCTCCTCGACGCGTCCATCTGGCACCATGTCGGTCTTGGTGATGGCGACCAGCGTGGGAAGTTCGGTCGCGAGCAGGATACCCAGATGCTCGCGGGTCGTCTCCGTCGGCCCGTCATCAGCGGCGACGACCAGGAGTCCGTAGTCGAGTTTCTGCCCGACGAGCCCGCGGATGGTGGTGTGGAGCCACGGCTCGTGACCCACCGTATCGACGAAGCTCACCAGCCGGTCGGCCTCCTGGACGATGCCCGCACGGTCGGTTTTCCGGTCGGGGTTGTCCATCCGAACCGGCCCTTCCTCGTCGAAGCCGTAGACGGCGTAGGAGAGATCCGCCGAGAGCCCGCGTTCCACCTCGTGTGGCTGGACGTCGAGGAACGAGCGGGTGCCGCCCTGGCCATCGTCCCGGTCACCGGTGACGAGCGTCCCCACGAGCGTCGATTTGCCGTGGTCGACGTGGCCGGCGGTGCCGACGACGACGTGTTCGTCGTCAGTTTCCAGCATCGGCCCATCCTGGAGCGTCGCGATGCCGACGATGCCGTCGGACTGCATCCGACTGCCCGAGGAGTGTTGCTCCTCGATGCCCCACGTCTCCACGTCGTCGATGTGGGCGTCGGCCTCTTCGGCCAGAAGTGAGAGCACGTCCATCGACTCGGAGAACGTATCGGGGCTGATGCCCGCGATCGCGCCGTCGTCGTCGACGCCGATGACGTACGTTGCCTCACCATCGCCCGAGAGCACGCGATGGCGGAGCTGTGCTGCGAGCGATTCGAGGCGCCCGTCGACGAGGTGGGTGTCGCGCGTGAGGCGCGTTTTGAACTCGATCGAGCCACCCTCCTCCTCGCCACGCGCGAGGGCCTGTCGCAACGGGGCCCTATCTGCGCTCATGGCACTGATAAGTGGGCGGACCAACATATGCCTTTTCGTGTTGTGCATTCCCGTGTCATAGCGCGGGTTGCGTGGACGATCTTTCAGTCGGGAGACAGTTCTGAGGGAAAGGGCTTAATCGGTGCCCAACATAGGATCTGATACAGTATGTCTACGGATCTCGAGGAGGCTCACAGAGCCGATTCAGCCCGCGAGGACACGGTCTGTCCCGTCGTTGACTCCGTCGAACAGATCGGCTCCCAGTGGCGGCTGGTCGTCCTCCACGACCTGCAGGAGGGCGAGAAACGGTTCAACGAACTGAAACGGTCGACCGAGGCGAACGCCCGCACGCTCTCGCGGGTGCTGGATGACCTGCAGGAGTCCGGGTTCGTCGCTCGTCGCCTGGAGGAGGACGCACCGGTTGCGACCTACTACTCGCTGACCGACAAGGGTCGATCGCTCGGCCCGGTGTTCAGTGAGATCGAGGACTGGGCCAACAAGTGGCTCGAGAGCTGTCAGGCATAGTCGAGATCCGGATCGGCGTTAGACGATCACGTCGACGCGAGCACCGTCATCGTTACTTGCTGAGACCGACCAGCCGTGGGCCTGGGCGATACTTCTGACGATGGCGAGTCCGGCGCCCTGTCCATCTCCGGTCGTGTAGCCCCACGCGAACGGGTCCTCACTCTCGAAGCCGGGACCGTCATCGACGACAGCGAAGCCGTTCTCCGTATCGACGACGCGGATAGTGACAGTGCCACCTCCCACGGCGTCGGCGGACTGCGTCTGACTGTGCGTCGAGCCATGTTCGACAGCGTTCCAGAACAGGTTCTCGATCATCAGCGTGAGCAGGTCCCTGTCGGCGGCGATGCTCTGTCCTGCCTCGATCACGATTCTCGCGTCAGGACCGGTGAGCCGGTCTGCGGCTGCCGATCCAGCCTCGGAAAGATCCACAGGATCGGGTTCCTCCACCTCGTTGGAGGCGATGGCCTCCGCCTCCGTCGCTAACGTCTCCAGCCTGTCGAGCGCCGAGAACGCCTGTTCCGTCGTCGGACCCTCCAGGGGTTCGACAGCGAGACGGGCGGTACCAAGGTGGTTTCTCAGTTCGTGGGAGACTGTCGAGCCGAAGATTGCAAGCGGGTCTCGTTCGATCGCTGGGTCGGCGTCCGCGGCTGATTCAGCGAGGAGCCGCTGGCGAACTGCGGCGGCAGCAGCCTCCGGCGACGAGGGCGCCTGCTCGACCCCCGGCGGCAGTTTCTGCGTTTTCTCTCCGACGTAGAGCCCGGGCGGCCGGTGACCGTTCCGTGCAGCAGCGCCGAACAGGTCCGTCGGTCGTGCGACAGCGTCCTCGACGACGACAAGCAGCGACACGTCGACGGCGTCGAGCGTGGCCAGCGCTTCCGGTGCAGCGGCCACGCGGACGGTCTCCAGCCCGTCGTCTGCGAGTGTGCTCACGAGTTCCGACGCCTGGTCGTCGTCCCCGAGTACGAGGACGAGCCGCGCGGCGTACGGCGATTCGTGAGCCTGCGGCATGGGTTCACCCACTCGTTCCCGATTAATAACCGTTCGCTCCGGTTACCGGTTCTGATAGCCCCCAGCTGTTCGTCATTGAGTACCATGCGTGGGAAACACAGATGCCGGCTCGCTCGGAGATAACCCTGTGGACAATCAGAAGCGGACCGTCCGCGCCGGCTACGACGAACTGGCCAGGGAGTACGATGCAGAGCGGACAGCCGACGTGGAACACGAGGGGCTCGAGCGGCTCCGGGACGTGATTGGGAACGCCCCACGCCTGTTGGATCTCGGCTGTGGGGGAGGCCGGGGACCGCTCCAGCAGCTACCGAGCGAGAACGCGGTCGGCCTGGATTTCTCGGGCGAACAGCTGCGCCTCGCCTGCACCCGGACCGACGCCGCGCTTGTCACCGGCGATATGACACTGCTCCCGTTCGCCGCTGACAGCTTCGAGGTGGTCACGGCGTTCTACTCGGTCATCCATCTGCCAGTTGAAGAGCACAGGGAGTGCTACGCCGAGGTCGGGCGAGTGCTTCAACCAGGGGGGAGGTTTCTCTTCTCCATCGGCGACGACTGGACCGGCGCCAACGACGACTGGCTGGAGACCGGGACGCGGATGGCGTGGTCGTTTCCCCCGATGGCGGAGACTGAGCGGTTGCTCGAGGAGGCCGGGCTCAGCGTCGAGGAGCGCTTCGGCGTCAGAAGCGAGATGGACGACGGCGAGTGGCCCTTTCTCCTCTGTCAAACCGAGCCGGCGGAGTGACCTCAGGCCGTCGCACCGACGCGGCTACGGACCGAGTCGACGATGGCCTCCTCGTCGTAGGACGCTTCCTCCTTGTCGAACACCTGCTCGCCGTCAACCCGGACTTTGAACACGCCGGCGTCGCCGGTGACGAGCGCCACCTGGTCGACCTGCTCGCCGAACTCCTCGAGGATGCTTTCTTGGAGATCCTGTGCGCGCGGCAGCATACCACACGGGACGCAGTATTCGATTTCTACGTTCGTCATCACGACACGTAGTAGCACAGCATCGTACATAAGCGATGCGCCGGTGACACTGCTACCCTACCGAAACGCGGGCCGCCAGGAGAGCAGCGCCACCGTCACGAGGAAGACGGCCGTGGAGATGCCGAACGTGTGGCTCTGGGTCGCTGCGGCCACGAACGAGCCGCCGCCGAACAGCGCCGTCGCCACGGATGCGAGCACCGGCCAGCTACAGGAGATACAGGAGAAGAGTCCAACGATACCCGATACGGCGGAGGCCGCGGCGTCGATCGTCGTCACGTATACCAGATAGGCGAGTGCGAGGTAGCCGGCGACGCGTGCGGGCATCAGCACCAGCCGAACCAGCTCACCCTGGTAGGTGAGGGCGGGTCCCCAGCCCGGCGGGAGCCACAGCACGGAGAATCCCGAGACGGCGGCATCGACGCCCGGGCTAACGAGCCCACCGGTGTACGCGAGTATCGCGAAGTAGCCGACCGCGACCGCGAGCGCGCGACGGGCCGTCGAGCGGCTGGCGTCGGGGACGTCCGTCCGGAGGAACACCCAGATCGAGGCGTTTACCCAGACGAGCCCGTAGATCGCGTACCGGGGATCGGTGATGGTTGCACCGCTGAACAGCCAGTAGCCGGTGAGTGCCATCACGTCGAGGTAGAGTACCGCGACGGCGACGGCAAGCAACCAGGGCTCGGGCCGCGGGAAGCGATCGGCGTCGATCCTGTCGAACATTGGTCAGACAGCGAGTGCGTCGATGACAACCGCGAGCAGCACGCCGCCGAGATAGGCGTTGGAGGCGTGGAACGCTCGAAACGCCGCTGACTCGGTTCGCTCGAAGTGGAGTTTCACAACCTCCCGGAGGAAGACGATGCCAAGTGTGACGCCGACGGCGACGAACAGGATATCCAGGCGGGCCACCGTGGCCAGCGCCGCCGTGGCGACGAGCGTGGCGCCGAGGTACCAGAGGATATGCCGTCGCGTGGTGGTCTCCCCGCGGACGACCGGCATCATCGGGAAGCCGCCGGCCGCGTAGTCGTCCTTGTAGGCGAGCGCGAGGTTGTAGAAGTGTGCGGGCGTCCAGAGGAAGACGACCATCGCAAGCCCCAGGCCGCCCCAACCGATGTCGCCGGTGACGGCGGCCCAGCCGATGAGCGCTGGGAGCGCGCCGGCGGCACCGCCAATGACGGTGTTCTGGACCGTGTTGGGTTTGAGAATCAGCGTGTAGACGATACTGTAAAACAGGATGGCGATCAGTCCCAGCACCGCTGCGAGGACGTTGATTGACGCGAAGAGCCCGATCGAGATGGCCGCGAGCGCCAGACCGAACACGACGGCGTTTCGGACGGGAACGAGATCGACGGCAAGCGGCCGGTCGTTGGTCCGCTGCATCCGGCGGTCGACGTCGCGCTCGAGCACGTGGTTGAACGTGCCGGAGGCGCCAATCGCGAGTGCGCCGCCGGCGAGGGTGCGCGCGAGCACTGAGACGGTCAGCCCGCTGCCGCCGGCCAGCGCCATCGCCGCCGAGGCGACCAGACAGAGCAGCCACATCAGTCGCGGCTTGGTGAGCGTGCCGTACGCTCGGAGCTTCGCCTTGGTACGAGGCCAGCCGGGTTCGGGCAGTTCCGGCGAGGGTGATTCCTCGACTGGCGGGAGTTCATCGTCGAGTGGCGAAGCCGGTTCGTCGTCCGGATTCCCGGTGGCGGCCTCGAGTGTCCATGCGAGTGCCGCGAGGACGCTACCGAAGATCGCGACGCCGACGACCAGGTGGAGCGCCGATATCGAGCCGACGACGGCGGTTGTCGCGACGACGGCGCCGACGGCGACCTGGAACGGGTAGAGCGTCGTTGCGGCCGCGAGCGAGCCACGAACCCGGCGGGACTCGCCGCGGCGGAACGCTTCGACTGTGGCGAACACGAGAAGGAGGCCGACCAGGGCGGCGGCGACACGGTGGCCGAACGCGAACCAGCCGTCGGCGGTGGCTGGCAGGGCGAATCCATTCCCACAGACGGGCCACGCCTGACAGGCCGCGGCAGCGTCCGTTACTGCCGTCGTCGCGCCGATGGCGACGAGGAGATACACTCCCATTGCCGCGGCAGCGAGGAGACCGGTGAACTGCCGGTCGTTGGTCATTGCCGGCGGTTGGGTGCCATCCTACTTATGCCGCCCGCTTCACTCCCAGTCGTCGGGAAGAACCCACGGCCTCATACTGATTACTGCGAGTCCGTCCCGCCGTGACCATCCGTGTCGGTGATGGGAGCCCCTGAACCGGCGGCGTTCGACACCCTCGATGACACTATTCGCCGTAATCACTATGAGTCGTTCCATCCACTTCGCGGGAGAGAGCTACTTTGCTCGAAGGAAGCCGGCAGCAACCCGCTCACACCGGGGAGAGACACCGCTTCGATCGGACGGCGAGTCAGTCGCCCCCGCCGAACGCCCCTGCTTCGCGCATCTCCTCGAGTCGCGCCTCGTCGACGCCAAGTTCCGCGAACACCGCCTCGTTGTGCTCGCCCAGTTCGGGCGGCGGTGACTCGAAGCCGCTGTCTGCGTTGTCGTAGTTGAGCGGGTGCTCGATGACCGGGATCTCCTGGCCGTCACGCTCCATCGTCGTCATCACGCCACGCGCCTCGGTCTGCTCGTTGTGGAGCGCATCGTCGACTTCCTGCACCGGCCCGGCCGGGATTCCGGCGTCGACGAACACGTCCATCCACTCGTCAGTGGGTCGGTCGGTCAGCGTCGCCTCGATTTCGGCTTCCAGTTCGGTCATGTTCGCGACACGGTCGGCGTTCTCCGCGAAGCGCTCGTCCTCCATCAGATCCTCGCGACCGATGGCCGTACAGAACCCCTGATAGAGCTTCGGGTTGAGCGCCGCGATGTTGATGTAGCCGTCGGCGGTCCGGAACGCCTGGTAGGGTGCGAGCACCGGGTCCTTCGTCCCCATGCGCTTGGTCTCCTCGCCGGCGAAGCTCTTGCCGGCCTGTTTTGTAAGCCACGGGAGCGCCGAGTCGAGCATGCCGAGGTCGATGTAGTCACCCTCGCCCGTCATCTCGCGACGGTAAAGCGCCGAGGAGATGCCGAACGCCGCCCACATACCCGTAATCAGGTCCGTCTGGGGGAGCCCCACCTTCACGGGGTCACCGCCCTCCTCGCCGGTGACGCTCATGATGCCCGAAATCCCCTGGACGAGCAGGTCGTAGCCCGGGCGCTGGCTCCACGGGCCGGTGTCGCCAAACGCCGAGATGGAGCAGTAGATGACGTCGTCGTTCAGCGCTTGAATCGTCTCGTAATCCACGTCGAGGCGGTCGGCGGTGCCCGGCCGGAAGTTCTGGAGGAACACGTCTGCCTCCTCGGCCAGTTCGTAGAGCGCGGCCAGCCCGGCATCGCTCTTCAGGTCGAGTTCGACTGACTTCTTCCCGTAGTTGACAGTCCAGTAGTAGGGTGACTCGCCGTCGATGAACGGCGGGCCGGAGTGACGGATATCGTCGCCGGCGCCGGGGCGCTCGACTTTCACGACGTCGGCGCCCTGGTTCGCCAGCATCAGCGAGCAGAACCCCCCGGTGACGAACGTCGAGAGGTCGACCACGAGCATGTCTTCGAAGATACGACTCATGCCCGTGTTGCAGGGCGGGCCCGGGATAAATGCATCTGAGGCGGCGAGACCATAAGAGATGTTCACACAGTGTACACATTGTAGATGGTCCAGACCGTTCGCACGGTTCGTGCTCGGTCGCGCGTGTACGGGCCTGTCTTCCTCGACACACAAGGGGTCAGGACGACTAAAATTGCGTCTCTGCGCCTGTCCCCGGGCCAACAGCGTTGGTGGCTGACTGCCCAGTAGCCTGTATGAACGCCAACCGAATCGGGACTGTCGCGGGTGTCATGGCGATTGTCACCCTCCTCGTGAGCACCGTCCCGGCCATCGTCCTGCGTCGATGGATCGGTGGCGACCCAGGACAGGGACCGGTTCCGCTCTTCGGTACCGTCGGCATCACCGTCTCGGCGTACTGGAGCATCGTCGACATCATCGGCGTGGTCGTCCCGATAGCCCTCGGAATCGTACTGGGCGTCTGGATTGGCCGTCACGACGGCACCACAGGTGAGATGCGCCGAGGCCTCCGAGCAGCCACCATCGGCAGCGCTGTAGCCGTCCTACTCGCTACGGCGATCCCCGTCGTGATCTGGAGTGCTCCCGCCGACGTCGCCGGGGTCGGGCTGTTCGTCGTCGTCGTCCAGCATCTGGTTTCGGCCTCACTCGTGGTGACGGATGGCGCGTTCGCTGGCGCCGCACTCGAGCAATTCGAGTTCGGGTCTGCGGGAGGCAAACGGCCGAACGGAAAGCCCGAACTGGGAGCTACTCCGTGAGGAGAGGCTGGCGGCGACGACGACCGGGAGGGACGGTCGACATGAGACGGAGCCGCTCCCGACTGCGAGAGCACAGCGGGTGGACGAGGACTTTTGCCTCTCGGGGGGTATTCTTAGTACGTGTCCCCCGATACCCTAACCGTCCCGGAGACTGG
>NZ_JAZKRY010000108.1:0-8654 GCF_036626355.1 Halolamina sp.
GTTGAATGGACGCCTGCCCGAAGTACCCCTCCATCAGGAACAGGGGGACGTGCCAGCTCGCCCAGACCACCCCGCTGATGAGGCCGGCAGCGACCGGTGTCCAGATGTCGACCAGTCTGTCGAGGAAGAATCCGGTCGAGCCAGTCTCCTCGACGAGGCCTGCACCGATGGTGAATCCGAAGAACGCGAACAGGCTCAACGGGTTCGCCAACCGCTCGACGGTCGACGCGGGGTCCAGCGGGAGTGTGGAGGCCCCGGTCAGCCACGCGATCCCTGCCGCAACGAGCGCGAGTGCGGGATACACAAAAAAATGACTGCGTACCAGCGCGGCGGGATGCGACGGACGTTCGTGATGCGATTCCACAGTTCCCGGAGGCCCGGCCGCCCGCTCGACCGGCGGATCATCAGGACGCCACCGAGTGCCGGACTCAGCGAACCGACGTAGAAAAAGAGGACGTTCGGGAACGTCCAGACGCTCTCGCCCGAGAGGATGATGACGCCCCAGAATGCCCACGCCCATCCGATATAGATGACCACGTAGCCCCACAGCGAGAGACTCTTGCGAAGACGACTCGGGGACCCCCGACCTCTGACCATCTACACCACCACCTGTGCGAGTCGTAAAATTTCGTTGACTGAGAGGATCTGATGCATATCGGGCTATGCAGATGTGTTCACAGTGTCTTCCTGAGCCAGTTGCACATGTACGGGACGACGTTCCGGGAGAGCGTATCAGTACACATGTGATTCCCACGCGGAACGATCTTCATCGACGCGTTGTCTCCAATCTCTCTTGACAGTCGGTGTGCGTCGTCGAGAGGGACGTGTTGATCGCTGCCATCGTGAACGATCTTGGCTGGACACGTCACAGAATGCAGGGTATCGTACACTTCATCGATGATGTTCTCGGTCCAGTTGATGAGTTCTTCGCGGTTCTGTGTGCCAGTAAATCGGTACGAGCGTCGCACCATCAGCTCGGGAACAGCGTTCCAGATATCCTCGATTCGTCCAGGGTGAAAGATGGGCCCACCAAGTCCGACAACAGCAGAGAAACGTGGCTCAAGCCCAGCAGATAATGGTGCGAGCAACGCTCCGTAACTTATTCCGAAGAGGCCGATTCGGTCAACATCGATTCGCTCATCATCCGCGAGGAAATCGGCTGCAATCGTGGCCGAGTTACCCAGATCATCCAGGGAGTTGAAGCGGTTTCCTGTAAGCCCACTCTCTCCCCACCCCGCCTGGTCGATCGTCAGCGTGGCGAGCCCGCGATCAATTGCGGCTCGCTCAAACGGGGTCATGAGTTCCTTGACCGAGTCGTTCCCCTGTACAATAACCACGGCAGGAAACGGCGGGTCGCTTGACTCGGGAAGCCGGAAATACGCGTAGAGCGACCCGGTTTCGTACGGTAGTTCGATCTTTTCGATGTGAGGGTTGGTCAGTGATCGGTACCGATCGAAGGCTGGAATCATGCGGTCGTAGTTCTCCTGAGCACCCTCCCAGTCGGGAGTGAGCCAGTCAGCCACCGCGTAGTAGACCACCGACTCTCGGTAGCGCCTTCTGGCAACGACATCGTCTGAGACGGACGCAGCGAGGTCGGCCTCGTTCCGAACGTCATCTGCAAAGGCTCGGACGGCGGCGATCCCGGATTCGTCCAGCGAATCGACCTGCCTGAAAATCGCCCGCAATTCTGCTCCATTCCCACCGATGAACTCCATGGTCTCGAAGAGCATGGCAAATCCTGGAACTCGCGAGAAGAGTCCGCTCTGCATGAGTTTCGAGAGTGCCTTATCCTGCAATTCCGGAGGGAGTTTGGCAAACGTCTCTCCAATCATGCCGGACAGTAAAATTAAAAATAATTAATATTTTCCGCGATTCTCATGAGCCAAGAGGTCAAGCGAGTGAACGACTACTCTCCATCCGCAGACCCTACGAACACGAGTAGCGAAACCCGTCAGCAGGGAACCGCCGAAGGCGCGTCAACTCTACCCGCTGCGTTGTACACACCAACATTCAGACAGCTATCCCCGTGTTCTGATGTGGTTCGTCCAACAGTGTACGCAACAAATCTTGGAATTCCTGCGTTCGCATCACCCGCAGCAGGACTCCGAAGTGACCATAGTCCCACTCAGTGAAGTTCGGTTCTGGAACGCCCCACTGCTCGAAGACCGTCCTGGTGGGTTGATACTGTGTCATCTCGTCGCGAAGCCCCCCCCGACTGGGTAGATGCCAGCCGTGTCCCGAGCGCGCAACAGGTGTCGTCCATCGACTCCCGTGTCCAGCCCGCGGCTTGGAGTGCATCGGTCACACCGAGACTCTCGGTGAGCGAACTGTCGAACGGCAGGTCGTCGACCCGTGCAGAGGGAGCCACCGGGACAGCAAAATCCGGCTGCAGGGCCGTCGGCCACGCGTCGGCGTGTGAGGCGACGAGCGTCGAGACGACCCCACCGAGACTGATGCCACCCACCCCGACGGTCGGGGCTCCGGTCGAGCGTGCCCAGTCGATGAGGACGGCGATCTCGGTGGCCTGTGTCGCGTACAGTTTGATCGCGCTCCCGGGCGTTCCGGCGAGGTACGGCTCGCCAGTGGAGGCGCCGGGGACCTCGCGACAACCGTGTCACGGCGGAATCGGGAGCACGACCCGGTAGCCGCGTGGGGCAAGCGCCCGGCCCACGTACCCCTCTTCCGTCCAGTACTCGATGGTGTCACAGGCCATCGCGAGGCCGGTGCAGAACACGAGTGTCGGGAACGACGCTCCCTCCGAGCTGTCCGCCGGTTCGCACACGCGAGCGTACGCCATGTCGTCGACGTACGCCGACGGGGACGGGAATCGCACCAGATACTCCCTCGTGCCTGGCCCGCGAATCGTCCGTGAGACCTCGACCTCCGGCAGTGTGTCGGGTGGGCCATAGACCTCGGCGTCGTCGACGGCTGCCCATCGATCGAGTGCCGACGCGGGGTCGGGGACGTCGAAGTCGACGACCTCGACCAGTCCCGTCTTCGTGAGGAAGTTAAACGTCTGCCGTGGCGATATCCAGCGAGTGCCCACGTCCCGGCGTTCTTTCTCGAGGCGTGTCCGCTCGTCGACCGTCGACTCGCTGTCCCCCCAGAACAGATCGTCCCACTTGGCAGCGATGAGATCGTATTCGCCCATAGCGTCATTGTGGCTGGCCAGCGCCTCAGCGATTTTTTCGTCCAACGAGTCGTCGATCGATCCGGTCACGCCGAGTTCGTCCAGAAACGCGTCGACATCCTTACCTGCGAGATCGGCGGCTGCTCGCGCCCGGAGGACGCGAAGCTCGGTATCGACGGACGCGATCTTGAACCGCTCGAACAGTCGAGAGTGGAACAGTCGTCCGAGCGGCGATGTGATCACCCTGTGTGCAATCGGTGTCTCAAGCTGTTCTCTCATATGATCTGAACTATCCAAGTAATCCATGGGTAATGCCGGGCGACAGGAGCCGTCCACGACGCTTCCGGAGCCACCCGTAGACGAGGCCGCCGGCGAACGCCGCCGCGAACAGGTACCACGCGGTGAACGGGTAGTACCCGACGTGGGCGACCGAGAACGCGCCAGCTTGGAGGACGACTGCGGGCCACGCGCCGTATCGGTCGGCGAGTTCGGTCTGGAGGAAGCCACGGAACAGCGTCTCCTCCTGGAAGGACGCCACCGCGAACCCAAACACGAGCAGGAGAAGCGTCCCGACTGGGGAGGGAGCTTCCGCGACCGGTGCGTTCGGGGGCCGTGGTCCCAGCAGCGACTGGAACCCCAGGGCCATCCCAGCGGTCACGATGAGCGCGATGATGAACCCGGCGAGGCCCCACGCGATGTCTCGGAACAGGTGCTCGCGGTCGACCCACCAGGGGACGATGTCGACGCCGACCCAGCGGGTGAACCCGAGATAGACCAGTCCGACCGAGCCGACGAGGATCGTCACGAGCACCAGTCCGCCGTACTGGAGCGGGTCGGTGGGCGTCGGCTGCGTCCAGAACGGGCCCCAGAGCAGCGCACGCATCAGGACGAACGCGAGGAGGATGATACCACCGCGTCGGAGCTGTGTCTGGGTGAACGAGTGGTCGATAGTCGATTCGATCGGCGTCTGTGGGTCGTTGATAACTGTTTCAGAGGTCATGGGTTGTATCGAGCGGTTAGTTCTGGTCAGACGGCTGAAGCTCCAGCAGCCGGTTGCGAGTGGTAATCGAGCAGGAGGTCGTTTGTCGTCGACTTCCCCGCACCGCTGGGACCGAGAAAGCCGAACACCTCGCCCGCCCCGACGGTCAGCGAGAGGTCGTTGATCACGTAGACGTCGTGGCCGTAGCCTTTCGTCAGCCCCCCCCGTCTGGATTGTTGCCACGGTCAGTCACCTCCCGGTGCAGGGGAGATTCCAACAATATGCCCACGAACCCGGTCGCGGTAGAGGGCCGTCCCGACCACACCGACGACGATCAGCGCGATCAGCCACGTCAGGATGGCGTGGGGGACGTTGATCGTGACGAGCGTCGACGGGAGCAAGACGCCGTCGGGCGCGACGGTCGAGAGGTCGATCGGGAGCCGTCCCTGCGTGGCGTTGTCGGCCCCGTGCATCACCATCGCGAGCCACGCGCTCCCGCCCGAGCCGTTGAACACCCACGCCAGCAACACCGAGAATCCGATGATACCGACGAAGTACGAGCCGATCATCAGCGGTCCCCAATCGGCACGGAAGCCGCCGGGTAGGAACTGCGGCAGGTGCCACAGGCCCCAGAACATGCCGACGACGATGGCAGCCCGGAACGCGCCGTAGCGTTCCTGCAACTCGGGCTGGGCGAACCCGCGCCAGCCGAACTCCTCCTGGCCGCCGCCGAGCAGTGTCCCGATGACGATGCCGAAGACGATGGTTGTCGGGCTGATCTCGAACGCCGACCAGTCGATGGGGCCACCGATCACCCACGAGACGACACCGGCCGCGTAGACGATGAGGAACGGGACGGCGATAGCTGCCACGTACCACTTCCAGTGGACGCGGACTTTCGCGACGCTCCTGAACCAGCCGCGGACGCTCTCGTCGCTGGCCCAGACGACGATTGCGGCTGCGACCGACGGTGTGAGCGCGCTCAGGAAGCCGGCGAAGAACCAGCTCGTCCACGACGGCTGGGTCATCCCGACAACGTCGGGAACCGCTTCGACACCCCACGCCAGAGCATATGCGAGGAAGAAAAACGAGGTTAGGCGGCGCCTTTCCACGGCTTCTCTGATCATATCCGATGGAACACCACCCGATAGTGTCAATACGGCTATTTTTCTCGTCCGCTGAGAATCTATATGCCTGCTGGGAGGTCACACTGAGGGAGTGGGACGGTCACCGGGGACTCAACTCCGTCCTCGACGTCACCCATTGCAGTCCCGTCAGAGCAGCGCGACCTGAACGACCGAGAGCAACAACAGTGGGACGCGTCACTCGGCGGCCCGACCGTATTCCAGCCGGTGCCCGTGTTCTCGGACTGGGTGCTCGGCGTCTACAGCTTCTTTGTGAACCTCCCGCTGGGTGCGCTGCTGTTGCTCGCGTTCCCCCGCTTCTCGCGGCGGGTCGCTGACAGTGCCTTCGAAGGACCGGGGCGTGCGGGCGCCGCCGGGTTCATGATTCTCGTCGGCGTCCCCGTGCTGCTCGTGTTGACCGCAATCACGATCATCGGGATTCCGCTGGCGGTCGTCGGGGCGATGGTTTTCGGCGTCCTCGTCTGGGTTGGTGCGGTCTACGGTCGTATCGCCGTGGGAACGTGGCTAACCCCCTTACCGCGGTCGAGAGCCGCTGGGCCGCCCTCGTCGTCGGGTTCTCGATCGTGGCAGTCGTGGTCAGGAGCCCGTTCGTGGGCTGGATCCCGGAACTGCTCGTCGCTACCGCCGTCCTATCGACGGTCGTCCTCGTCGTGATGTGGGACGGGAAACCGGATCTGTTGGTAAAAAGAGATACTGGGCGTGCTCATCAATCTCGGTATCGTGCACTGGCTCGTTCTACGGTGACGGCCGACCTTCCTCAAACAACACCGACGGAAGGCCGAACGAGGAGATTCGAACTGTATGCATTGAGAGTCCTAGTCTCAACTACCCGCGACCCCGGTTTCGTATCGCGGGATAGCGTTTACGACCGAACGACTTTGCGGCCCCGGCGGGACGCCCCGGCATGGAGATCACCCGCTGTGAGGCGATTCCGCTCGCGAGCGCGGTCGAGGGCGTCGAGATGGCGTTCGGCGGCGGCGACCGGGAGGTCGGGGTCCAGCCAGTCCTCGTTCGTGTCCACACCGACACCGACCACGTCGGCCTGGGTGAGACGCTCACCTACGACGCGAGCGGCGCTGAGGGCGAGGCGGTCGCGCGGATGATAGAGGCGCTCGGAACCGACCTCGAAGGGCAGGACCCGCGGGCGCCGACCGCCGCGTGGGAGTCGCGCTACGTCGACGTGAAACGATCGAACGCGTGGAAGGCGCTGTCCGCACTCGACGAGGCGCTGTGGGACCTGACGGGGAAGTCGATGGGAGCGCCGCTCTACCGGCTGCTCGGCGGCCAGACGGGCGAGGTGGGCGCGTACGCGACGTTCCCGCGCCGGCAGTCGACCGACGCGCTGGTCGAGGCGGGGGCGTGGCTCGCCGAGACGTTCAAGTCGATGAAGATCACCGTCGGCGCCGACGTGTCGACCGACCGCGAGCGGATTCGCGCCGTGGCCAGCGGGCTCCCGGACGGGTTCGGCCTCTCGGTCGACGCCAACACCTCCTACACGGTGAGCGAGGCGCTCCGCGTCGGCCGGGCGGGCGAGGAGGTGGCGCTGGAGTGGTTCGAAGAGCCGGTCGCCCACACCGACATCGAGGGGCAGGCCGAACTCAACCGCCGGCTCGACGTGCCGATAGCGGCCTACCAGTCCCACGCGCCACACTACCCCGCGGTCGAGCACCTCCGCGCGGGCGCGCTCGAGGTGTACCAGCCCTCCGCGTACCTCTGTGGCGGCGTGACGGGCACGCGACGGGTGGCCGGGCTGGTCGACGCGTTCGAGAAACGGCTCGTTCCCCACGCGTTCGGCCCGCTGGTGAACTACGCCGCGACGCTCCACGTCGCCGCCGCGAGCCCCGCCTGCGACCTGATCGAGTTCGCGGTGTACGACGACTCGGTCGAGGACCCCGGCGAGTACGTCGCCAGCCCCTACGTCGCGGGCGACCCGGTGCGCGTCGAAGACGGCGTCGTCGCGCCGCCCGAGGCGCCCGGGATCGGCGTCGAACTCGACGAGGCGGCGGTCGAGCGACTGCGGCTGGACTGATTCCGTATCGCGGCGAGCGGTTGAGAGCGTCAGACGCCGCGGCCAGACGGCGAAGAGAGAACGCTGTCGATTTCGACCGTCTCAGAGCGCGTCGAGACAGATTCGCTCGACGTCCTCGCGGTCGAGGCGCCGTGGATTGCCGACCAGCAGGCGCTCCAGCTCCATCGTCCGCTCCGCGAGCGCCGGCACGTCCGCCTCCTCGACGCCGAGGGCGCCCAGCCCGCCGATCCCGACGTCGTCCGCGAGGCGTTCGATCGCCGCCGGAGCACCCTCGCCCTCCGCCCCGAGCCACCGCGCCACGTCGGCGTAGCGCTCGGGCGCGCTCGGCCGGTTGTACCGCACGACCGCCGGGAGGACGGCCCCCACCGTCTCGCCGTGGGGCGTGTGGAAGGCGGCGCCGGCGGCCATCGCGACGGCGTGGGCGGCCCCGAGGCCGGCGTTCGAGAACGCCCGTCCGGCGACGTGGCTCGTGAGCGCCATCTCGCGGCGCGCCTCCGCGTCGTCGCCGTTGTCCACGGCCCGCCGGAGGTGCGCGCCGACACGGGGGACCGCGACCCGACAGAGCGCGTCCGTGAGGGCGGTGCGCCCGCCGTACTCGGGCCGCTCGGCCGGTGTCGCGCTCCCCTTCGCGTCGAACCGCCGGGTGGTGTACGCCTCGACGGCGTGGGCCAGCGCGTCCAGCCCGCTCGCGGCCGTCGGGCCGGGCGGGAGCGAGACGGTCGCGAGCGGGTCGACGACGGCCAGGTCGGGGTAGAGCTGGTCGCTCGACACCCCGACCTTCAGGTCGCGGTCGGGCAGTGAGACGACGGCGACGGGCGTTGTTTCGCTTCCCGTGCCGCTGGTCGTCGGGGCCGCGACGGTCGGCAGGCTCCCGCTCGGCACCGCGCGGCCGGCGCCCGTCGGCTCCGCGACGTAGTCCAGCACGTCGCCGTCGTGGGGCGCGAGCGCGCCGGTCACCTTCGCGACGTCGAGCGTACTCCCGCCCCCGACGCCCGCGACCACGTCGGGGGCGAGGTCACGGGCGCGCGTCAGCGCCGCCTCGAAGGTCGCGAGGGCGGGGTCCGGCTCCACCTCCTCGAACGTCTCGACGCCGGGCAGTTCGGCCTCGACGGCCTCGACGATACCCGTCCCCCGGAGCGCGGGGTCGACGACGAGGAGCGTCCGGTCGGCGGGCGGCAGGTGCGCGCCGAGTTCGACCAGCGCGCCCTCTCCGAAGACGGTTCTGTCGGGGCCCGAGAGCTCCCAGACGGATTCGGGGTCGAACACGCCCCGTGACGCGTCGTGCGGGGAGAAAACGGTTCGGGGGGAGTACACCCACTGACATCCTCCCACGACTGAAGTCGTGGGGTTCCACGGTCACAGACCGTGCCC
>NZ_JAZKRY010000109.1:0-8561 GCF_036626355.1 Halolamina sp.
AGCCAAGTCGCCTGCTCGGTGCGACTCGACGGTTAGCCGAAGAGCTCGCCGAGGCCTTCGCCCTCGTCGCCCTCGTCTTCCTCTTCTTCTTCCTCGGCGGCCTCCTCCTCGGCGGCCTCCTCCTCGGCTTCCTCCTCTTCCTCGGCCTCTTCGTCGCCAGCGGCGGCGCCGGCTGCTGCACCGCCCGCTGCGGGCGCTGCGGCGGCTGTCTCGATGGCCTCCTCGATGTCGACGTCCTCCAGCGCGGCCACGAGGGCCTTGACGCGGGACTCCTCGACATCGACGCCGGCCGCTTCGAGCACGGCCGTGATGTTGTCCTCGTTGATCTCCTCGCCCGATTCGTTCAGCGTGAGTGCAGCGTAGACGTATTCCATTGTACTGAGTTACCCGAACATCTCGCCGAGACCCTCGCCGGCGTCGTCGTCGTCGGAGTCGTCCTCCGGCTCTGAGTCCTCGGCGTCCTCGGCGTCCGTTTCTTCGTCGTCCTGTTCCTCCTCCGCGGGCGCAGGCTCCGGCTCGGGCGCGGCCGCGGGCGCTTCCGCGCCACGCAGCTCCTCGGGGAGCGCGTCCTCGTCTTCGACCTGGGTGGCGAGCGCACGCAGCTGTGCGTCTGCCTTCGAAAGTAGGTCGGGCATGAGCTCCTCGTCCTCGATAGCCGCAGCGAGTCCGAGTGCCTTCGCCTCGCCGGCCGCTTTTGCCAGCAGCGTCCCTGCGGTCCGCGCCGTCGGGTAGACAGCGTTGACCGAGAGGTTGCGGGCGGCCGCAGCGGCGGATTCGACGTCGGCGCGGTACTCGTCGATATCGAGCGCCAGCTCGTCAGGCTCGAACAGCACGCCGTCGGCGTAGACGGCGCGCAGGTCGAGACCGACTTCCTTGGGCTCGATACCCATCTCCGAGAGGACGTTGGCGAGGTCCGCCGAGACCGCCTCGCCCGCGTCGAGCACGTGCGAGTCCTCGGTGACCTTGATCGAACCTTCCATGATGCGGGCGGATGCCCCCACCGTCTGGAGTTCGCCAACGAACGGGCCGGGGTCGATCCCGGTGTCACCCTCGGGGATGACGATATCGTTGGGTGCGGTCTCGCCGGCGGCGATCGGCGCCGGCGTTTTCGAGGCTTCCAGCTGCTGGTAGAGTCCGAAGGGGTTGTCGTTCGTCCCGATGAAGCCGACTTCACCGGAGATCTCCGCAGCGAGCTGTCCGAGCCCCGACTCGACCTGCTCCACGGCGCGCGTCATGAGCGTGTTGCGGCTCATGCGCAGTTCGGCGTCGCCGTGAAGCCCGCGACGCATGCTCTGGAGCTGCCGGGAGGGGATGCCGGTGACGCCGACGACGCCGATGGCGTCGTAGCGTTCGAGATAGTCGACGAGCTCGTCGACCTCCTGCTGTTTCCACTCCGGCACCGCATCGGTTTTCCGGACACTTTCGGCTTCGCTCATGCGGGCACCTCCACTGCCGGACCCATCGTCGTTTTCACGTACATGGAGTCGATGTTGAGCGGCCCCTTCTCGAGGTCTGCTTCGAGTCGACGAACGATGACGTCGATGTTGTTGGCGACCTGTTCTGGGGTCATGTCCTGGGCACCGACACGAGTGTGGAACGTCCGTCGCTCACGCGAGCGAATCTGAACGGTGTTTTTCATCCGTTCGACCGTCTCCACGACGTCGTCGTCGGGCTGGAGGGGGGTCGGCATCTTCCCTCGAGGACCGAGCACGGTCCCGAGGTACCGGCCGATATCTTGCATCATCGCGGCGTCCGCGATGAAGAAATCCGTATCGTCGGCGAGGTCTTTCGCCTCGTCATCGTCGTCGCCGAGCTCCTCGAGCTCGTCTGGCCCGAGAACCTCGTCGGCGACGTCCTCCGCTCGCACGGCTGTCTCGCCGGTAGCGAAGACGACGATACGCGTCTCCTGTCCGGTTCCGGACGGGAGAACGACGCTTTCGTCGACCCGATTGGACGGGTCGTTCAGATCGATGTCGCGCAGGTTAATCGCGAGGTCGAGCGTCTCGGTAAAGTTCCGAGGCGGCGCGTCCTCGAGTGCGCGGAATACTGCTTCCTCTATTGTATCTGCCATCTTTCACCTCCGTAGTACGCGTAGGTAGCTCCTACGGGTGAGTGAAACAGGCCACGCCTGTCTCGTCGAAGACGACGGGGATGCGAGACTTAAAGCCGTCGAACTCGGGGACTGAAGAAATCGGGAGACTGCGGCAGGATGGCCTCCAGCGGGCGTTCGCTCTTTCCACGTTGCTGATAGCCGTGACCAGCCTGCCGGTTGGAGCTTCGACGACGAACGTGTGGCCACCAGTTCCCACGCCTGTCGAGGAATCCCACGTTCGTCCACCGATGAACCGACGTTCGCCCCAGGAAGGCCGCCGGTGCCGGAGTTCACCGGCAGAGGTATTAATATGATGTGAACACGCATGTCAACCAGCGGCAGCAAGCGGGCGGCGTGGCTGGCAGTTCCACACCCCACAGGAAAATCCCCACTTGCCTGGCAGCCGGGTCGAAGGCTCAGAGGCATGGGTGGCTCCCGACCGCTCAGTGTCCTGAACTACCCCCTTCGACCGCTTCACGGCGCCCCTTGACTTGCCGCGTTTCTCGTCGACGAGCCACTGGACCCGCAGGCGACAGCAACATCTATACCGCGAACTCCATAACTCACGAGCAACTCATGGAGGAGCGGACGCGGAGCTATCTTCAGGGGCGCTTCGGCGACTACTACAGCAGCGCCGACCTCGCGCTCCCGCCGGAGCCAGCCCGCCGCGAGTGGGGGCATATTCCCTACACCGCCAGCAAAGGAACGACGATGGTGCGACACCGCTCCCTGCTCGACATGGGCGGCGACGCCGCCGCTGTTCGGGAGTTCCTCACCCGCGAGGCGCCGAGACACGCCTACTTCTCGGCCGCGCGCTACGAGACCCCCGGCCGCAACGAGATGGACGAAAAAGGGTGGCAGGGCGCCGATCTCGTCTTCGACCTCGACGCCGACCACCTGCCGGGTATCGACCCGGAGGCGGTCGCCTACGCGGAGATGCTCGAGGCGTGTAAGGACGCGCTCGGTCGCCTGCTCGACCTGCTGATGGAGGATTTCGGCTTCGACGACGACCAGCTCCACATCGTCTTCTCGGGCGGGCGAGGCTACCACGTCCACGTCCGCGACGCCGGACTGCTCGAACTCGACAGCGGCGCCCGACGGGAGATCGTCGACTACGTTCGCGCGGTCGACCTCGACCGGGACGGTCTCGTGCGGACGGTCCAGCACGGCAACACCACCCGCCGGGTGCTCAAAACCGAAGGCGGGTGGGGCCGCCGCGTCCACGACCGGCTCGTGGCGTTCGTCGAAGCGCTTCGCGAGATGGACGAGGAGGACGCGATGGCGAAACTCACCGCGCTCGATGGCATCGGCGACGGACGCGCCTCGACCATCCTGGGCGCCGTACAGCGCAACCCCGAGGCTATCCACGAGGGGAACGTCGAAGCGGGCGGACCGGGCATCCGACGACTGGTCGAGGCGCTCACCGCGGCGGTGACGACCACCCAGACCGCGCCGATCGACGAGCCGGTGACGACCGACGTGCGCCGGCTCATCCGGCTCCCCGGCACGCTCCACGGCGGGACGGGGCTGGTCGTTAAACCAATCCCGCGGGAGAAACTTGCCGACTTCGACCCACTGACCGACGCCGTCGCCGACCGGTTCCGCGGTCAGCGCGTAATGGTCACCGTGACCGACCCCGGGCCGCTGGGCGTTGGCCCCGAAACGACTATACAGTCAGGTCCGCAATCAGTGGAGGAACACGTTGGCGTGTTCCTCATGGCGAGGGGACGCGCCGAGAAGGCGGCTGAGTGAGCACGGACCGGGCCGTCCGGGTCGTACGTCCGTTCCACCGGTTACCCACCAACTAATCACGCGCGCCGCCGACACCCCGGCCACCACAGAACACATGGATATCGACGAACTCCGCACCGTCCAAACGAAAGAACGACAGAAGGACAGCCTCCAGCATCTGCGGGACTCCTTCTACGAGGACGTTGCGGCGTACATCCAGGAGCTGAAAGCCCGCCGGACAGAGGCCGCCGAGACCGCCGCCGACCCGTTCTCGGACCCGGAGGTCTCCCAGCTCACCGACGAGATCGAGACCGCCGAGGACGTCGTCGAGGCGGTATACGAGCGCAGAGTCGGAAAGGTCGTCAAGCTCGCCTCCTTCGCCGCCGCGGAGATGCCCGTTGATGAGGAGGGACTGACGGTTCAGGAACGGGACCTGTTCGAGGACCTGGTCGGCCGAATCGGCGAGAACAAGGAGCGCGTTCTCGAGATCCTCGCCGGCGAGGGCGACAGCGGCCCGGCACTGGGGCCGACCGGCTCCGGACCAGTTGGCGCGGCACCCGATCCCACTCCAGGCCAGGAGACGCCGGACCAGCGCGGCCCCGAGCATGTCGCGGGCGGGACCAAAAGCGAGACGAGCGCCGCCGGGGACGAGGCAGCGGGAGGCGCCTCGCCGACAGCCGAAACGCCCTCGCGCGCAGAGCCCGCCGTAGCAACCGGTGACGCGGACGAGACGCGGGGACCGAACGCGGACCCGAGTCCAGAGCCGGAGCCGAGCCCGGACGACGCGCCGCCCGCTCCGCCAGAACGGACACCGGAGGAGGCACCACCGGAAACCCCCTTGGAGGAGGAGCCAGCCGAGCCGGAGCCGCCGGATGCACCCGAAAACCCGCCGCCCGAGCTAAATACGCGCGGCCGGCCGGACGGCGGCGTAACGACGGACGCCGGTCGACGAACGACCGTCCGCATCACCGCTGACGTGGGGCGACTGCTCGGGATGGACGACCGAGAGTACGACCTCCGTAGCGAGGACGTGGTCTCGCTCCCCGAGGAGAACGCGGACGCGCTGCTTCAGCGCGAAGCGGCAGAGGAGCTCTCGTTCTGACGCAACCCGAAGGCGTTAGTCCCTGCCCCCCGCAGCGTCGGCTATGCTCGAACCCGGCGACGACGCCCCCGCGTTCACACTCCCGAACCAGGACGGCGAGCCCGTCACCCTCGGCGAACTCGACAGCGAGTACACGGTCGTCTACTTCTACCCCCGCGCGGACACGCCCGGCTGTACGACCCAGGCCTGCTCGTTCCGCGACGACTGGGACGCCTACGAGGAGGCAGGCGTCGCGGTCGTGGGTATCAGTGACGACCCCGTCGCAGATCTCGCGGATTTCCGCGACAAGTACGACCTCCCGTTCAACCTGCTCTCGGACGAGGATGGCGAGGTCTCGGCGGCCTACGACTCCTACGGCGAGAAGAACGTGTTCGGCAACCAGGTGACGGGCGTGTTCCGCAACACGTTCGTCGTCGACGACGACGGTGACATCGTGGCGTGTTACGAGGGGGTCGACCCAGAGAACCACGCGGACGAGATCCTGAGCGACCTCGGTCTCGCCTGATAGTGATTACGGCGAATAGGTGCATCGACGGTGTCGAACGCCGCCGGTTCAGGGGCTCCCATCACCGACACGGATGGTTACGGCGGGACAGACTCGCAGTACTCACTATGAGTCAGGCAGTCCGGCCAGTGGTTAGGAGCGGCTGCTTCTCGCCCTGAGTGACTGAATCTCGTCCGCGACGGCGCGGCGGTTGATCACGAGGAAGCCGGCGATGATGAATCCGAAGCCGAGGACCGCCAGCGGGGCGAGTCGCTCGCCGAGCAGCGCCCACCCGGTCACCGTGGCCACCAGCGGGATGGCGTAGTTGACGAGGTTGACCGTGAACGGCCCCCGGCGTTTCAGCAGGACGAAGTAGGCGCCGTAGCCCAGCGAACTCCCGCCGACACCGAGATAGGCGATGGCGCCGACCGTATCGAGGCGAGTGGGGAGGGTCATCGGCTCGCCGATGAGCGGGCTGACGGTGTGAAACAGCAGCGCGCCGATGGCCATCGCCCAGCCGGTGATGGAGATGCTCCCCATCTCGGCGTCGAAGCGTCGGACCAGCACGCTCCCCGAGGAGACGGCGAGCACGGCGCCGAAGATGAGCAACGCGCCGAGGGCGGACTCACCCACAGCAGCCGTCGATGCCGTCGGGTCTGGGCGCGCGACGAGGGCGACGCCGATCAGCCCCAGTCCGACGCCGGCCATGTCCCTGGCGTCCAGCGCCGCACCCGCCAGGAGGAGCGCCGCGAACGCCGCGGTCATCACGGGGTTGAGGCTGTAAACGACCGAGGCGATGGAGCCAGTGGTGAAGCGCTGCCCGACGAACAGCAGGAAGCCGTTGCCGAACACCAGCAGCACCGCCGCGACGGCGATGGACTGCCAGTCCGTGCGAACCCTGGGGGTTTCGAGCCCGCCGATCATGGCCAGCCCACCGAGCGTGACGATCGCCCCCACGTCGAACCGGAAGCTGGCGAACAGAATCGGCGGCAGGTGAATGAGGCCCACTTCGATAGCGGTGAACCCTGCCCCCCACACGACCGCGAGCATCGCGAACAGCCCGGCATCCTCGTAGCGTGACACGGCGGTGGTAGCAGTCCCGCTGGCTTGAGCGTGTCCCTCGGCGGATTGGCCAATGCTCCCAATCGGGAGTGATACTTCTCTCTCAGGAGGGGTCCAGCCGTTCCCAGTCGGCGGCGACGACGAAGGAGAGAATGAGTCGGAGGCCAACAACGTCTCCCACTCCGCCGCAGGCGAACGCGCGAGTTCAGTAGCCGCGGGCGATGAGGTAGTCCGCGAGGTCAGCGAGCAGCTGCCGGGCCTCGTTCTCGGGAAGCACGTCCAGATGTGCCTTCGACCGGACGGTGAGCTCCTCGGCCTTCGAGCGGGCGTACTCGATGCTGCCCGCCTCCTCCAGCACCGCGACGGCCTCGGCGACTGCCTGCTCGGTCAGCTCGTCCGTGGTCTCGGCCTCGACGAGGCTGTCGACGTCGACGCCCTGCTGACGCGCGTGCAGCGTGATGAGCGTCTCCTTCTCGCCCAGCAGGTCCGAGCCGCGCTGCTTGCCCAGCTCCTCGCTGGGCACCGTCAGGTCCAGCACGTCGTCCTGAATCTGGAACGCGCGGCCCGAATCGATGCCGTAGCGGTAGAGCGACTCGACTGTCTCCTCGTCGGCGCCAAGCAGCGTCGCGGGAATGGCGGCGGACGCGCCGTACAGCACCGCGGTTTTCAGCTCCACCATCTCGAGATACTCCTCGGGGAGCACCTCGGTCCGGTTCTCGAACTCCACGTCGAGCTCCTGGCCCTCACAGATTTTCGTGCAGGTGCGGGCGAGCCGGTTGGTCGCCGCGAGGCCGTACTCGGGCTTGGCGCCCGTGTCGGTCATGAACTCGAACGCCTTGGCGTAGAGCGTGTCGCCGGCGAGGATCGCCGTTTCCTCGTCGTACTTCCGGTGGACGGCCGGGACGCCCCGACGGAGCTCGTCCTCGTCCATGATGTCGTCGTGGATGAGGGTGAACGTCTGGATCACTTCGAGCCCGACCGCGGCCCGGAGCAGGTCGACGTCCCCGTCGGAGAGCGTAGGGAACGCTCGGTAGTCGGCCGAACCCGGCTTCACGTCGGCGAGGGACTCTCCCACCAGGAGCGCGGCCGTGGGACGGAGTCGCTTCCCGCCAGCATCGAGGAGGTAGCGCGTCGCCTCGTAGAGGCGTTCGGGCTCCGTGATCGGGAGCTCCTCGTTGATGGCGTCGTTGACCCGCTCGCGGCGCTGTGTCACCGCGGCGAGCAGTCGTTCGACCGTCGCTTCGTCGCTCATCGTCACTCCGTGATCTGGATGACTTGACCGTTGCGCATGATGTGGAGGTCCTCACCGAGCGTGTACCCCTCGGACTCCGCGAGGTCGACGTAGTGAGCGAAGGCATTGAGGTCCTGGTGACCCGGGATGACGTTCTTCGGCTGGAGCGCCTGCAGCATCTGGTAGTGGCCCTCCTGATTCAGGTGGCCCGAGACGTGGATCTCGTCGTAGATGTGGGCGCCCTGCATCCGGAGCAGTTGCTCGGACTGGTAGCGCTGTCCCTCGTTGGTCGGCTCCGGGATGACCCGGGCGCTGAACAGCACCTTGTCGCCCTCCTCCAGGTCGTAGGGCGTTTCGCCGCGGCCCATCCGGGTGAGCATCGCGCGCGGCTCGCCCTGGTGGCCGGTGACGATGGGGAGGTAGTTCTCCTTGCCCTCCTTCATGATCCGCTTGAAGGTGCGGTCGACGGATTTCCGGTGGCCGTACATTCCCAGGTCGTCGGGGAAGTCGACGAAGCCGAGGCGTTCGGCGGTGCCGGAGTACTTCTCCATCGAGCGGCCCAGTAGTACCGGCTCGCGGCCGATCTTCTTCGCGAACTCGACGAGGCTCTTGACGCGCGCGATGTGGCTGGAGAACGTGGTGGCGACGATGCCGCCGTCGTAATCCTCGATGCTCTTCATCACGTCCCAGAGGTGCTCACGTGCGATGTTCTCGGAGGGGTTGCGCCCCTTCTTCCCCGCGTTGGTGCAGTCCTCGATGTAGGCGAGGACGCCCTCGCCCTCGCGGCCGATCTCGCGGAACCGCTCCATGTCGATGGGGTCGCCGATGACCGGCGTGTGGTCCATCCGCTTGTCGAGGC
>NZ_JAZKRY010000110.1:0-8113 GCF_036626355.1 Halolamina sp.
TACTGCATGGCGAACTCCTCGGGGGAGACACCGCGCTTTGCGGCCTCGACGGCGATGGGTGTGCCGTGCATGTCCGAGCCGCAGACGTAGGCGGACTGCTGGCCGAGCGTTTTCAGCGAGCGGTTCACCGCGTCGGCGCTCGTGTACCCTCGGAGGTGGCCGATGTGGAGGTCGCCGTTGGCGTACGGCAGTCCACACGTCACCACCGCGGGTCGGTCAGTGGGGAACTCCTCGTGACTCATCTGGTGAGGGATTGACGGATGCGGGCCTAAAGCCCGCCGGTTTCGGTGGTCGAACGGTGTCCTGGTGCGCGCGGTTCACCGCCACGGGCCGCCAGGTCGTACTACCGGCCGGCGACGCCGAGAAGGCTCCACCCGTCGCTACGGTCCACGCATACCGCGGCGACGAACAGGAGACATGTGCGGTGATTCTCTTGCAACCGAGAAAACGTTACGGGGAGTGTGTGAGGTCGTCAGACCGGCTTTCAGCGAGGTAGGATTCCTCGGGAATCCGCTGTCCCTGTTGGTTGACGATATCGGCGGCATCCTCCTCGACCTGCTTGGGTGCCGGTCGGTTCTCGTGTTCCCGAATACGGCCGCTGCCCGAGCGCGGCAGGTCGTCGACGCTCCCGATGTGTTTGTGAACCGCCTCGTCTCTCTGCTTGAGTGCGGTTGCCACTTTCATACGACGATGTACCCGTCGTTAAAAAGTAGTGTTGCCGCTCTCGGATCGCGTGTCCCGCGAGTGACGCCTATCGAGTCGGACCGCGTACTCAGATGACGAGGAACTGGAAGCCGTTTATGAGCCCCAGGGTAACCACGAGGCGGCCGACGCTTCCGAAGAACGTCGCGATTGCGAAGTTGAGGTAATCCTCTTCGAGGACGGCGAACGCGTAAATGGAGAGTGTGTCTGGAAAGAACGGGACACAGAGCGCGAGCGCGAGGCCGGCGTAGCCGTACTTCTGGGCCAGTACGACGACCTTCTTCTCCGACCACTCGACGACGTTGAACCGCGAGCGCCGGAGCGCGCGCGTGACCGGACCGGACTGCTTGGCCTCCTGCCCGATGTGGAATGCGAACACCGAGCCGACGGCCTTCCCGATGCCGGAGACGAAGATGATGAGCGTCAACCGACCCCATTCACCCAGCCCGAGCTCCAGCGGGGCGAACAGCACGATCTCGCTCACACCCGGGAGCGCGAACGCGATGAGGAAGGAGTAGATGAAGATGACGACCAGCCCGACCCAGCCCGTCGCCGTGGTGACGAACCGTGCAAGCCACCCCCCTTCCGAAGCATGTTGCTGGAGCAGGACGGAGAGGGTCGGGGCGAATAGGCCATCACCGGGGACCGGCAGCACGCTCGGCTATCCGCCGCCCGATGACCTAAGTCTTCAGGTTCCCGCGTGAGTCTGCCACGGTTAGCGCTCCTCGCCGGCTGCCGACGAGTCGCGCTCGTCATCGCTGACCGAGTCAGCTTCCTCCACGTCGATGGGGATGCCTTCTTCCGCTGATTCACCGAAACCTGCCGAGAGAATCCGTGTGAGTGCCTCCTCCATGTCCTCGCCGCTCGCCTCGTAGTCCCCGGGGTCGACCTCGATGACGAAGCCCGTTGTGATGTTGGGAGCGGTCGGCATGAACAGCACGTCGCGGCCGTCGTCGGTCGTTTTCCCGGTTTTGAACGCCGTCATTCGGAGCCCGTTCCAGGGCTCCAGCTTCACCGGTTTCCGCAGGTCGCTCGTCCCCGAAACCGCGGTCTCGACAGCGAGTTTCGACGCGTTGTACACCACCCGCAGCCCGGGCAGGCGGTTGATGATGTCGTCGAAGAGCCCCTCGGCGACCCGCCCGGCGGTCGTCCGCATGAGATAGCCGGCGGCGAGAGTCACCACGACGAACAGAACGAGTGTCACGGCAACCTCCGCAATCTGAGCCTCCAACGGGGTGAGCCACGGCGCGTTCACGGCGATCGGGAGGCTCAGCAGTTTCCCGATCAGCCACCGGAGCACGAGCGCCAGCACGAGCACGGGGAGCACGACGATGAGGCCGCTGGCGAAATCCCGTTTCCACCGAGTCATACACAGAAACTGTCACCCGTGCGGTAAAGCGATGACGCTCCCCCACCGGCCAGCTCTGACACCGGGGCTCAGATGCCGACGATGGCCCGGAGCGCGAACAGCACGTTCTCCTTGCGCTCGCGGAGCCGGCGCCAGAAGTACGAGAGCCATCTCTCCCCGTAGGGGGCGTACTGCCAGACCTCCCGCCCCTCGGCGGTCAGTTCCTGCTGGGCCTTCTCACGAACACCCATCAGCATCTGCACTTCGAAGGGGCGGTCGTGTTCGTCGCTCAGCTCCTCGGCGTATTCGATCATCTCGGGATCGTGGCTCCCGACGGCGATCTCGCCCGTGTAGCTCTCGAACAGCGTCTCGAGGTCGGCGCGGTAGCGCTCGTCGACTTTCGATTTCTCCGTGTACGAGATCTCGGGTGACTCGTCGTAGGCGCCTTTCACGAGACGAATCTTCCCCGGCACGTCGGCCAGTCGCTCCAGGTCGTCACTGGTGCGCGTGAGGTTCGACTGGACACACTGGCCGATACCCCCCTCGAACTCGTGAGCGAACTCCTCGAACGTGTCGAGGGTGATGTCGGTCGTGTCGGCGTCCTCCATGTCACACCAGACGAACACGCCCTCCTCGTCGGCGACTTCGACGATCGAGCGGTAGTTCGACTGGAACACGTCGTCCCCGATATCGATGCCCAGTTGTGAGGGTTTCACCGAGATGCAGGCGTCGATATCGCTGTCGGCGATGTCGCGGACGAGCGCGCGGTAGGCTTTGGTGTCCGCGGCGGCGTTGGCGGGGTCGTCGTAATGTTCCCCGAGGAGGTTGAGAATGACTTTCACGCCCGTCCGGTTCTGTGCCGCGGCGTGTTCGAGCGCCGCCGCCGGCGTCTCACCGGCGACGAAGTTGCTGGCGATGGGCGGTATCACTACTCGACAGTTCCGTGGCGGTTACTAAAACGGTTGTCTCTCGGCGACACGGCCACGACGGGGTCCCGTCATTTGGTCGACAGTCCGCTCCGTATCGGCATCGCCGTCGTCACTGCCAGTATCCGTACCGGCAGTGCCGGCGTCAATCCCGACAGTCTGGGTCCATGTCTGTCCCCTCGACGCCGGCGACGCGCTCGGCAACCGTCAGGAGCCTGCTCCAACTCGTCGTTCCCGCGCGGAGGGCAACGAGGTCGTGTGCGTCCACGGTCACCGTCACGGTCGCACCCGCCCGGTTCACGCTCGCGGATGCCCGGTCGTCGTCGATGCGGCCGAGTTCCGGCGTGAGGCTCCGGACGACGAGCGTGGCGCTCGCCGGTGTTGGATACGAAACGGAGAGGGTCGCGGTATGTGCCGCGTCGGTCGTCACTTCACGTCGAACTCCTTCACGTCGCCGCCACGCTCCTTCAACAGCACGCGGTGACCGCAGTAGGGACAGCGCACGCCGCCGTACTCGTCGAGTTCGACGTCGCGCTTACAGCGGGAGCACTTATAGCTCATCTGACTACTCGCTCTCCTCGGAGAGCGCCGCGCGGATGGAGCGCTTCACCGAGCGGCCACCCGGCGTCTCCGGCCGGTAGGCGCCGCCGGTGAACGTCTCTCCGGTTTCCTCGTTCTTCCAGATTCCCGTCCCGATACGTTTCACGGAGTCCCCGTCGACCGTCGCGTCCTCCATTCCTGCCTCGATCTCCGAGACCCGCCGCCGCGACACTCGGCCGTAGCGTGCGCCGAATCGCCCGGCGCTCCCGGTCGAACGTGCCTTCTTCTCAGCCATAGTGCTCGTTGGTAGCCCCAGCGCGCACTAAAACCCTGCGAGTCGCCTGCCACCGAGCGGTGTGTACTGTTCCCATGGAAATCGCCGAGTTCACGCTCTCGACCCCGGTGCTGCGGGACGCTCTCATGCCGGCCCGGTAGGACAGTCGAACTACTCCACAGTCTCGAAGGCGCGCCGCCCTCTCTCGCAGTGCTCGCGTGTGCCCCCGATGTCGACCGGTTCGAGGAGGCGCTCGCCCAGGACGCTGATAGCGTCGAACCGCTTTCGGGTGTTGGCACCAGTCGGGGCTGGCAGTTCCGGCTGCGGTTCGACGACTGCGCGGCGCCCTCGGTCCACCGTGACCGCTATCGGGAGCGCGACGTGGCGTTCACGCTCCACGATTTCTCCTCACGGGAAGAGCGCGTCGAGAGCCAGATCGAGCCGTCGTTAGCAGGGGAGCCGGGCCCCTACGAACCGATCACTGACGACTGACCATGTCACGAACTCGGCACGCTACTCCTGGTAGCCTTCTTCGGCGAGCGCGTCGTTCAGATCCGCTCGTATCCGTTCCCCGGTTTCACGGTCCATCGCCGTCGTCACGACGCGGTTCTCCTGAACGCTGGAGCCGTCCCGGATGAGCAGGCGGACGTTGCCGCTCTCGCCTGCCCGGGTCGCCTTCGCGCGTACGCCGCCGCGGCTCCCGCCGCCGCCAGCTTCGATGGGGCCGGGGATGAGCTTCTTCACGTTCGGGTGGGCGGCGACGGTGTTGACCACTTTCCGCCCCTTGCGACCGCCGATGAGGGTGGAGTGTGAACCACCGAGTTTCTCCTTCGGCGGCGTCTCGACCACTTCCAGCGAGCGTTCGCTGCGCTGGCTGCGCACCCGTTCGACGGGGTTCTCCTCCGGGACACGGTAGAACTGGTGGTGGAGTTGGGCGCGACATTCCCGGAGCGGCCTGCGCGCACCGGCGGCGTACACTTCTTTCGGCCGCTTGCGCCGGATCTCGTCGGCGACTTTGCCCGCGAAGTTCCGCAGTTCGACGACCTCCGCTTCGGGGTCCTCCTCGGGGACGGTCGTGATGACGGTTTCACCGACGATTTCGGGCACCTCGTCGTCGGCGTGTTCGGGCGGGTCGCGAAGAAACGTTAGCGTCGCCCGGTCGCGCTCGAACGCGACGACGGCGGCGTGGCTATTAGCGGTATCGCAGGCCAGGCAGTAGTCTCCCGGCCGCGACAGTTCAGTGCCACACCGCCGACAGTCCATACAGAGACGAGGCGACTTGCCGGGAAAAGCGACGCGCTCCCACCCTGGACCCCGACCGCGTCGCCGCGGAGCGTAAACGACTAAGAATCACCAACCTCACAGTTATCCCGTGTTCACCCCTCGCCGACTCGTGCTCCCCACCGTCCTGGTGGTCCTGGTCGTCCTCGTCGTCCCGGCGGTTGCGTTGCCGCCACCGGAACCGGTCTGTACCGCCTGCGCTCCAGCCTACGAGGGAGTCGCGGCCGATACCGGCATCGATATCGGCATCGCCGAGAGCGCAGCCGTGGTTCGCGTTCACGAGAACGGTAGCGCGACGTGGACCGTGGGCCTCGTGCTCGCCGGTCCGGATGCCGACAGACTCAGCCACAACGGATCGCTCCACGAGCGCATTGCCCGAGAGACGACCGGCGAGCGCTTCGCCGGAACGGGACCGTGGCGGTCCAGCGCGGTCGCCGATATATCGGAGCTCGCTGAGGAGGGGGAGAACGCTGTCTACTACCGCTACCGTCACGAGGAGTTCGCCAGCCAGAGTGTCGGCGGGACGCTCGTCACGACGCACTTCCGGGAGGATCTCTCGGTGGCGAACTACGATAGTCTGGGCGTCGATCGCCTGACGGTTGCGGCGCCGGGAATGGAGATCACGCATGCGCCGCCGTCGGCCGACGTCATCAGCGGGCTGAGCGGGAGCGCGTTCACGCTCACCAGCGTCGACCAGGCCATCGTGACGGTGTACCCTGCTCAGGCGACGACTCCCATCGAACTGCTCTGGATCTCCCTCGTCGGTCGGCTTAGTATCGCTCAGGTGCTCCTCCCTGTTGTCAGATTCAACGTTAGCACGCTCTTGCTTCCCGCATTCGCCGTCCACGCGGTCACAGTGGGCGCCGTACTCGCGTTTCTCGCCCGGGTCGAGCTCCCGGACGCGGGGGCGTCGGAGCGACGCGCCGTCGCCGGATTGCTGGCTATCGCCGCCGTCGGGTTGGCCGGGCAGCCGTTGTACGCCGACGCAGTCGGGCTCCCGATTCTCGGTGACGGGCCGAACCCGGTGCTGCTCGGGCCTGCACTCGGGCTGGCGGTCATCGCGTCAGGCGTCGCCTACCCGACGGTGATCGAGCGGTCGCTTCTCGGCGAGCGCTCACCGGATTCACTCGGGCGCGGTAGTTCCCTCGCCGTGAAGGGTGGGCTCGTCGCCGCGGTGGCTGGTGTTGGTATCGGTGGAGTGCTCCCAACCGAAACGGCGTGGGACGCACTGGGGCTAACACTGCTGCTCGTGGGGCCGACGTTCGCGCTACTCCCGGCCGGGTACTGCACCGTCGAAGGTCGGGCTCGCTCCGGATTCGCTGTTGCTGCCGTCGGCTACATTGTCGGTGGCTTTGCGTCACCGGCACTTTACACCCAACCCCAGGGTGTGATCTTCTCCGGCTTGCTCTTTGCCCCGTTCATCACCGGAGCGGTGCTCGCCGTTGGCTGGCCGTTGCTCCTCGCAGGCTGGATACTGGCGGGGACAGCTCACTACGAACCGATGGCCGACGCCGACTGAGTCTACAGCTCAGTCGGGTCCGCCTTCAGATACTCTCGAAGTACCGTCGTCGCGTAACAGCCTGACGGGAGTGCGAAGCTGAACCTCAGCGGCTCCTGGTCGACAGTCATCTCGGGATCGACGAGTATCGCCCGACGGGTGCCTGTCGAGTCGAAGTTCCCCGGCAAGGAGAACATCTCCGGCTCCAGATCCAGATCGGCGAGCACCTCGCGTTCGATCTCGCCGGGCTCGCCCTCTGCGAGCGCTGATTCGGTGCCCAGCAGCGGCGCGGTGACGAACGCCCGTCCGCGGTCGCAGTGTTTCGCGAGCACGTCGACGCGACTCTCGGTCGCGCGCTGAATCCGGTCCGGGTCCGGCTTGCGAACGGCATCGATCTCGGTGTCGGCGAAACAACAGACGTCCCCCTGGACCGGGCGGTGGAACGGGAGCCCGCGCTCGAAACGCTCGCTCAGCATCCGGTTGAACGCGTAAGACTGGGCGGCGTTGACGAACAGCCGCTGGAGGTTCGACGGGACGGCCTCCAGCGCGTAGCGCCAGGGGCCTGCCGCTTCGTCGGTATCGCCGTCGGGGTCGATGGGTTGGGCCGCCTCCTCAGGTGCTTCCTGCAACCGGTGGAGCATCGAACGTTCGTAGCCTAACTTGCGAGGCATCCGGTCGAGACAGGCGCCCCAATCCGGGTCCTCTCGTTCGGCCTGCTCGTCGACGAACGCTCTCGCCTTCTGGGTGTCCTCGGGTTCGGTCTCGAAGGGGTTGCCCACGTAGGAGAGCACCGCCTCACGCCACTCGCCGCGGACGATGTGGAGACCCACCTGGTGGGTGACGGGCCGCCGGCTGCCGAACCGCTGGTGGCCGAAGACGTTCGGCACGCCGATGCGGCCCGCCTCCCTATCGGCGAACGCCTGCAGCCCAGACGTGATCGCCGCGGCGTTCTCCGGACGTTCTGGCTCCCGAACGGTGATCTCGAACTCGTTGCCCGCGAGGTCGCCGTAGGAGAGCTGTCGGCCGGCGCGGCCGACCACGTCGATGTCGGCGTCACGAATGTCGGGCAGCGCCTCGGGCTCGACGTCGTATATCGTGAACAGCTGAGTCGTCACGGCGTACTTATCTTTGGTTCCGGCCCAGTCGATCCGCTCGCGGGAGATGCCCAGTGCGTCCGAGAGCCGCCCGGCGAATCCGTTGGTGTCCCACGCCGTCAGCGTGACCCGGAGCACGAGATACGGGTAGTCGCCGGTGTCGGTGTCGAGGGGGTTGGTGTCGAACGCCTCCAGCTCCCGCACGCGGAAGTCGGCGGGCTGCTCCCGGAGGTGGCCGCCGACGCCGTCCGCGTCGGTGGCGTACCACTCGATACCGATCGTCCGCTCACGGGGGTGGGCCTCGCGCATCTATCACGGATTCCAGGCCGCCGGAGTTAACGCTGTCCGTCGGTCGCTCCCGGCTGATTGGCGAACGACCGCCCGTCGTCGATGGCGTTATAAAGAACAAGGAGAATACCTGACCCTTTAGCGTCAGGATGAATCCGACAA
>NZ_JAZKRY010000111.1:0-8103 GCF_036626355.1 Halolamina sp.
CCAGGTCGCCGTCCATCAGGATTCGCACCGCGTCGAGGTCCGGCACGTTTGTCCAGAGCCCCTGGGACGCGACGACGTCGTCGACCGTCTCGGTCGTCGTTTCGGCCTCCTCGTCCATCGCCGCGTAGGGGTAGCCGCGGGGGTAGAGGTCGCCGTCGGCCGCGTCCAGCACGTTAACCCACGACTGGTCGGAGCTGACGGAGTTTATCTCACCCTCGTAGGCGAGATTCTGCAGATGGGTGCCGAAGAAATCCTCGCCCTCGTGCGGGCGCGTGTCGTCGTCGATGAAGACGCCGTAGTCGAACCGCTCGTTTGCCCACAGATACAGCAGGCCAAAGGACGTCTGTGCGTGGCTGGCCTTGGGGATCAGATGGTCGTATTCGGCGATGCCCTGCTCGGCGAACCATGTTTCACGATCCGCCCCGTCGAAGACGGCGCCGTCGACGTCCAGGTCGTCGAGCATCGCGGCCATCGCGTCCGTGTCACAGAACTCCTCGGTGACCAGCACGACGAACAGCCGGTCGGTGTCGAACCCGTGTTCGCGGGCGTTGGCGATGTACTCGCGCAGACACTCGTACTCACGGATGGTGGGGACCACGACACAGATGTCATGTGTACTCATGCTGCCCGAGGATTGTTTAGGGCCTCCTAAAACCCCATCGATTTTTTCGGGCGGCCAAAAATACGGGTTGCTGGCAGGTTCAGCACGCGGTACGTCGTGTCAGAGCCGCGCCTCGACGGCGTCGGCGGCCTTCAACGAGAGCGCGGCGAGGGTGAGCGTCGGGTTCATCGCCCCCCCGGTAACGAACGTCGAACTCCCCGCAATAGAGAGGTTCTCAAGGTCGTGGGTCCGACAGTCGGGATTCACGACACTCTCGTCAGGGTCCGTACCCATGCGGGTCGTCCCCATGTGGTGATACGCGGGACCAGTGTTGTCGGGGCCGACGACCCAGTCGATGTCGGCGCCCAGTTCCTCCAGCACTGCGCGCTGGATCTCGTTGGCGCGGCGGATAGTCCGCCTCGTGCGCTCGTCGAGGCGCCAGACCACGTCCGGGACGGGGTTGCCGCGGTCGTCCGTCGTTGTTGGGTCGAGGCGGATACGGTTCTCCGCGCGAGGGTACTGCTCGACCAGCGCGCCGACTGCGATGTGGGTGCCGTACTCGTCCCGGATTCGGTCGAGGAGCGCGTCGCCGAACTCCTCGGCGCCCATCGCGAGATCCGCGGGCGACGGGCCGGCGTAGTTGAGGAACTCCAGTTTGATGGCCGAGCGGCTGGCGTCCGCTCGGTCGTAGAACTGGTGGCTCTCGGTGGTGTTGAAGCCGACGTGTTTCTGCCGTGTCGGCTCGTCGAGGCGCCCGCCGACGCCGGCGAACAGGTGGTCCATGAAGTACCGCCCGACGGCACCAGAGCTGTTTGCCAGGCCGTCAGGATACTGCTCAGTCGTAGAGAGCAACAACAGGCGTGGCGTCTCGACGCCGCCCGCAGCGAGCACGAACTCGTCTGCCTCCTGCCGGTACTCGCTGCCGTCCGGCGTCGCATACACGGCAGCGGTCACCCGCTCGCCGGCGGCGCCGTGTTCCAGTCGCTGGACGGGCACCCGGTCGAGTACGCGCGCGCCGGTCGCCTCCGCGGCGTCGATATGCCGGGTCGCGTCGTACTTCGCGCCGGAAGGACAGACCGGCTTGCAGGTGCCGTAGCCAACGCAGGCGCTCGCTTCCTCGGTCGGCTCGGAGTTGCGTGCGTTGGGGACGGAGTGGGTGGCGATGCCGAGGGTTTCGCAGGCCGCAGCGAACAGCGAGTCGCTGTAGGACGGCGGGAACGCCGGTAACGGGTGGGGCTGTTCTCGCGGCGGCGCGAACGGGTTGTCCGAGGCGCCGGCGACGGAGAGCGCCTCCTCGGCGGCGGCGTAGTAGGGCTGGAGGTCGTCGTACGACAGTGGCCAGTCCTTGGCAGCTCCCACCGCCGAGTCGAGCCGGAAATCCTGCTCGTGAAGCCGCATCACCATCCCCTGCCAGTGGAGCGTCGAGCCGCCGATACCCTTTACTCGGGCAGCGTTGAGCGGGTAGTCTCGCCCGCCGCTGGCGCTGTAGGCATCACGCTCGCCGCCCATCCCCCACAGCGGCTCTCGTTTCCCCGGACGGAGATGGGTTTCCATCCGCTCTTCGTGCTCCTCCGGGTCGAACCGCGGGCCGGCGTCGAGCACGACCACGTCGTGGCCCGCTGCGGAGAGGGTCGCGGCGACCAGCGCGCCCGCGGGACCGGCGCCGACGACGCAGACGTCGGCGTTCTTGCTGGGTGTGCGGTCGGCAGAACTCACTGTGGGCCTCGCTGGTACGACGACGTCCCGCCCGGATAGCCAGGCGGGTTCGCTAAGCCGGCCAGCGACGAACCGGTTGGCGTGGCGTAGAAGGCGTAGAGCAGGTCGTTGATCAGGAAATAGCGCAGCTGCTGGGGCTCGGTCCCGTCCGGAACCGGATCGACGGTATCGACAGGAATCTCGTCCAGGGCCGCCTCACGCTTGCTCGCTGGGAGGACAGCGTAGCGCTCGCCGTAGATCGTCTGGGCGTACTCGTTCAGATAGCCGATGGCGTCGACGACTCCGCGGCCGTGGTCCGGGTCGCGGCCTACCCGCTCGACCGCGTACTCCTCGACGAACCCCTCGACATTCTCAGTCTGGGAGGGGTAGAGCACGGCCGCAAGGGCGACGAGCGTCTGTATCTCTGCCTCGCCAAGTTCGGGCCCGTCGGCAGCCGTCTTCGGCTCGCCGTACTCGTCGGTGGGCGCCGAACAACCGGCGACGGCGCCGCTCGTCACAGCGGAGAGCGCCGCGAGCGCGTCCCGGCGGGTCAGTTCCATCGGTCTGGCAGTAGATTAGGTAAGCCTAAACAAGAGCGTTGTGGGTTCGACCCGACACGAGAGACCGAGCGCTGGGAGCGATGGCTTACGACAGTCGCTCGGTTGCGATCTCGGCGCCCTCGACGAGCGCTTCGAGTTTCGCCCACGCGACTTCGGGGTTGACCATGGCGAGACCCGCCTGTGTGCCGAAGCCGCAGTCCGGCGCGGCGACGAGGGGGGTGTCCCCGTCCGTGGCCTCGTGGACCCGCTCCAGCCGGTCGGCGATGGTCTCGGGGTGGTCGACGATGTTGGTCTTCACGTCGACGACGCCCGGGATGAGTGTCCAGCCATCGGGCAGCGGGTGCTCGGCGAAGGCGCGGTACTCGTGCTGGTGGCGGGGGTTCGCCTGCTCGACGCTGAGCCCGGAGATATCCGCCTCGTAGAGCGTCGGGAGCAGCTCCACGAGCTCGGTGTCGAGGTGGTGGGGGCCCTCGTAACTCCCCCAGCAGGTGTGGAGACGGACCTGCTCGGCGGGAATGCCCGAGAGCGCCTCGTTCAACGCGTCGACGTGGAGTGAGACGATGTCGCGGAACTCGTCGACGGGCTTGTCGGCGTACAGCTGCGTGTGCCCGGTCGCCAACAGGTCGGGCGCGTCGATCTGGAGCGTCGCGCCGGTGTCCGCCAGCAGCTGGTACTCCTCGGCCATCGCGTCGGCGATGGCGAACAGGTACGATTCGTGGTCATCGTAGTACTCGTCGACGTGGGTGGCGGCGACGACGCTCGGCGAAGCGGTCGTGAGGAACGTGTCCTCGATATCGGTATCAGTCCCCTCCAGCGCCTCGCGGAACGCAGTAATCTCGGCTTCGGCGGCGTCGTCGCCCTCGTAGCGGATCTCGTCTGTCACCGCTGGCTGCGTGGCCAGTTCGATAACGTCCGTTTCGAACGTCTCCTCGGCGACCGACGGGTATTCCGCGAGGTCGGCCCAGAGCTTCTGTTCGCGCTCGCCCCCGATCCCGCTGAGCCGGTCGGAGACGTACCAGTTGAACGAGACGCGGGGCTGCTCGCCGTTGTTGATGCTCTCGAGGCCGATGGCCAGCTGCCGGTTGACGACGCTGCGGGTCGCCTCCGACGTCACTCGCTCCCACTCCTCGGGCTCGACGTCCTCCCCCTGCTCGCGCTGCTTCAGCAGCCCCAACAGCTCCGGTGGCCGCGGCAGGCTGCCAATATGCGTCGTTTCGATCTGTCTCGGGTCGTGGTTCGCCATACACAGTAATAATGCAGACACAAAATATAACTAACGGTACTCACAGAGCGGTCGCGCGCGCTCCGGTCACTCGATCTCGACCGGACAGCCCGCGACCTCCCCGCCGCGCATCCCCTGGGCGATCCAGAACAGCGAGAGCAGCACCGCGACGAAGGCGAGTAGCGCGAACTCGAGGCCGTGGAGCGGGAGCAGTGTCAGCGCCGCGCCGGCGCCCACCAGCGTCAGCACGCCGCCGAGGATGGCCGAGCCGCAGGCCGCACAGCCGGCGCCGACGATGCCGAGGGCGACGCCCGCGGCGCTGCCGGTTCCCTCGCGGGCGCCGAGGTCGTGCGTTCGAACGTGGTAGACGAGCATCGCGATGTTGACGCCAACGAGCACCGAGATGGAGAGCAACACCACGGCGACGGGAACCGAGTAGGCACTTCCGAAGCCGGGGTAGAGCCCGAGAAGCGCCCGAAGTCGGCTCACCGGGTCAGCGCTCCCGTTGATGACGACCGCCGAGACGAACTGCGGGTTCTGGCTGAGGACGAACGTCGAGAGCGCGGTCGTCGCGGCCACGAACGCGAGCACCGCATAGGCGGGCAACGAGAGTACCAGCCGAACCGTGCGTGCGATCAGCCGCCAGTCCCCCCGACGGGTCGGCAGTGAGCGCTCGGCCATTCAGATTCCCATCGCTCCTTTGAGTGAGTCGTAGCCGATTGCGCCGGTGATATCCGTCGAGAACGTCCCCGAATCGAAGACGTAGAACGTCGGCGTGCCGTTCACGCCCAACTCGTCAGCGACCGCGAGGTCAGCGTCTACGGCATCCTGAGACGCTTGGGCCTCGGCGTCGTCGACGACGCCGGTCGCATCGACATCGGTGTTCTCGTCGAGGAACGACTCGGTTTTCGAGCGGACGTTGTCGGTGTCGAAGCCGTCCTGGGCGGTGTAGTAGTGGTTCTTCAGGGCCCAGAACGCGGACCCCGAGCGGTCATACGTCGCTTCGAGCGCCATCGTCGCCGGCTTCCCCCACTCGTAGATAATCGGGATTCCCCGAAAGACGAACGAGGCCCGCTCGGTGTCCAGAAGCTCCGACTTCAGCCTTGGGAACGTGTCGGTTTCGAACCGCGCGCAGGTCGGGCAGGACGGGTCCTCGAAGGCGATGATGGTCCCTTCGCCCTCCCCAGGCGTCGCACCGAGGGTGGGTTGGCCCCCAACCCCAGCCGAGGCCGGATGCTTCGCGAACGACGTCTCGGATGAGCCGCCGCCGGCGCAGCCTGCAAGCGCCGCCATCCCCGCAACGCCACCGAGAAACCCGCGTCGGCATCTGGTCATGGACGCACCAACGAGCGCGAGAAGGTTAACGGTTCAGACGGTGTGCGTTTCGAGAACACGAACGCCACTCCCATCGGCGCCGGTGTGGCTCTCGTGGCACTCTGGTACGGTTCGACGGCCGTGACTGCACAACAGCCACCTGGAATGACTGTCTGGCCAGTGTGAGCTATCCGGAATTGGCACACAGTGTGGCTGCTTTGCAGCGTTCGAACCAGGTGGCCGAACGGGCCGTTCAGACTGTGCCTCACTGCGCGAGTGGTTGCTGTCAGCTGGAGCGGACCAGCGGGCGGGTCACTCCGAGCGCCTCAAGCCGTTACGACCACAAACGAAGCTGTGAAGCGAAACGACCGGGCCATCGTCGGGCTTGCAAGCGTCGCCCACGCACTTGTCCACACCTACGAGCTTTCGGTTCCCATCCTCGTGGGAATCTGGCTCGTCGAGTTCAGTACGACGCCGGCTGAACTCGGACTGGTTGTCACCGCTGGGATGGCGCTGTTCGGCCTCGGCGCCCTCCCGGGCGGCGTGCTCACCGACCGCTATGGCTCGCGTCGGCTCATCGCGTTCTGTCTGGCCGGGATGGGTAGCTCGTTCCTCGTGCTCTCGATTGCACCGTCCGTCGTGGCTATCGCCGTTGCGCTGGTGCTCTGGGGCGTCGCCGCGAGCGTCTACCATCCCGCTGGACTCTCACTCATCAGCACCGGCGTCTCCGAGCGCGGCCACGGGTTCGCACTCCACGGGATGGCCGGCAACGTCGGTATCGCGGCCGGCCCGCTACTGACGACGCTGCTGCTGGTCGTCGTGGACTGGCGTACCGCCGTCGGGGTGCTCGCTATCCCCGCGTTCGCCGCCGCTGTCTTCTCCGTAGTACTCGACGTGGATGAAACGGCGAGCGTCGACGAGGATGCCGAGGGCTCGGCGACGGCCGGCTCTCCCGACTCCTTCGGGGCGTTTCTCGAGAGCTCGAAGGCGCTGCTGACCGGCTCGTTTCTCCTCGTCTTCGGCGTCGCAATCTGTTCGGGACTGTTCTACCGCGGTGTCCTGACGTTCCTTCCCGAACTGCTTTCAGATCTGAGGACGTTCCAGCCGGTCGAGTTCGCCGGAACGACCCAGGAGCCAGCGAACTACATCTACGCCGGCCTGTTGGGCGTCGGTATCGCTGGCCAGTATCTCGGCGGCCGCCTCACCGACCTGATGCAGCCAGAACGAGGGATCGCCTACGCGTTCGGCGCGCTCGCGGTGCTGGCGCTCCTCTACCTCCCGATCGCCTCGGTCGGCCCCGCACCGCTGCTCGTCGTGAGCGCGGCGCTCGGGTTCACGCTGTTCGTCGTCCAGCCGATGTACCAGGCGACGGTCGCGGAGTACACGCCTGCCCCGGCCCGCGGGCTCTCGTACGGGTACACGTATCTCGCCGTGTTCGGCGTCGGCGCCTTCGGCGCAGGATTGGCCGGCGCGATACTCACCTACGCCTCCCCGACGGCGTTGTTCGTGGTTCTTGCTGGGGTGGCGGGCGTCGCGAGCGTCGTCGGCGTTGTGCTCACTCGATCACAGTAGCCCGGAGCGCGGGTTCGGTTTTCAGAGTGGCTGATACTGCCGGACAGAAGTCAGTACAGACTCGCTCACCAGTCTCTGGCTCTCACACGAGCTGACGGCCGATTCACGGCGAGCGATGGTTGTATCGTTCTGTCCGGCAGTACGACTCATCTGTTCGGTGTTTCGGCCGCTGAGCCCCGCCGGTCAATCGGTTTCGCCCTCGTCGACCGGACCCACGATGTCGCGGTCGATGGGTACCCGGACCTGCTGAATACGGGTGTCTCCCACCTGTTGGGCCCGCAGCGTCACGTTCTCGTAGCGATATGTACCCGAGTGGCCGAAGTGTGGCTCCTCCCTTCCAGACGTGTTCTCTTGGGACCGACGTGGCTTGGAGAGCACAACGAGTCATAGTACGACGACACCGATTCCGGCGACCGAGACGATCCCAAGGGGGATCGTCACCCGCCAGCCCAGTTTTGTTGTTCCCAGTAGCCACGCGAGTCCGACCTTCGTGAGCGTATTCGCGATCGCTCCGATAACGATACCGGTGGTCGCTACTGCGGGGGAGATCTCACCGTCTGCTTCGAGTGCGCTCAGCGTAATCGTGATCGCGTCGACATCAGCGAGCCCCGAGAGAAACGCAGTCACGTAGATCCCCGACTCGCCGAACCAGGCATTCGCGGACTGTGACACCAGGAGAACGATTGCGAAGACAGCGGCGAAAAACAGTGCCGGTCGAAGACGAAACGGATTTTCGAGGTCAGTCTCGACCGCCGGCTCTGTCATCGAATGCCAGTAGACGATGCCAGCGGTAACCATGCCGATACCTGTCATCACCCCGAGCGGAACGACGACTCGAGAGAGTAGTGCTGGGTTGACGACGGCGACCTCGACGAGCGCACGCGGAAACATGACGATCGACGCGACGACAATCGAGAACGACCCGATCTTGTAGAGATCGGGGGCTTCACTGATTTGCTCGGCCATCGAGACCGTCGTCGCGGTTGAAGAGACGAACCCGCCGAGGATTCCTGTGAGGGCGATCCCCCGTTTGGCCCCGACAACTCGACTCAAGATGTAGGCAACGAAGCTCAGCCCGGTGACAAATCCGACCATCAGCCAGATGAATCGTGGATTGAGACCGTACAGGATATCGAGTT
>NZ_JAZKRY010000112.1:0-8094 GCF_036626355.1 Halolamina sp.
AGGTCGTCTGTTTTGACGAAAACGTCCGGGAGACGATCGAGACCATCCGCGAGGACTTGACCACCGACCGGTTCGTGTACTTCGACGACGATTCGGGCCCGGTACCGGAGTACGCGGTCGGCTTCCACGAGCTGCTCGAGGGCGCGGGCGAGACACCCCCGGCCGTGGCGACCGACCCGGAGGACGTCTGGGCGATCATGTACACGAGCGGGACGACGGGCCGGCCAAAGGGCGTCGTCCACACCCACGAGAACGCGACGTATCACAACATGGCGATGATGGGTGGAATGTCGCAGAATCGCGTCGGGATCATCATGATGCCCCTCTACCACAACGCGGCGCTCAATTGCAGCCTGCTTCCGGGCGTGAACGTCGGCGGGAAATCGGTGGTCCTCAGTGGCTTCGACCCGGAACAGGCGCTCGAACTCGTCGACGAGGAGCGGGTCACGTCGATGAGCCTCCCTTCGCGGACGTGGCAGCAGGTGCTCGACAGCAAGGAGGAAACGGACTTCGAGGGCGAGAGCCTCGAGAGCATCGGGTACGGGACCTCGGACATGCCGCGGCCGCTGTTGGAGGACCTGATCGACACGTTCGGCGAGGTCGTGAGCACGGCCTACGGCATGACGGAAATGGGGCCGGTCGCGGTGGCGATCGATCCGGAGGATGTCGTCGAGAAGCTCGGGAGCGTCGGCGTGCCGCTCCCGAACCACGACGCACGGATCGTCGACCCGACCTCCACTGAGGACCCGGACGACCCGGTCACGCCCGAGGACACCGTCCCCACCGGCGAGGAGGGAGAGATCATCCTCACCGGGCCGTGCATGATGGAGCGCTACCTCAATCGGCCCGAGAAGACCGCGGACGCGATCCGTGAGGGCTGGTTCTTCACGGGCGACCTCGGCTACCAGGACGAGGACGGGTTCATTTACCTCGTCGACCGGGTCGACGACATGATCATCAGCGGCGGCGAGAACATCTACCCCACCGAGGTCGAGGCGGTGCTGTACGAAAGCGACCTCGTGGCAGACGTCGGCGTCGTGGGAACCGACGACGACCAGTGGGGCGAGGCGGTGACCGCCTACGTCGTTCCGAGTGAGGGGACCGACCGCGACGGGCTGGAAGAGGAGCTCGACCGGTACTGCCTCGACTCCGAGCAGCTCGCCGAATTCAAACGGCCACGGCGGTACGTGTTCGTCGACGAGTTGCCGAAGAACCCGAGCGGCAAGATCCAGCGGTACAAGCTCCGCGACCGGACGGAGTCCTGAGACGGCTGCCGGCGTCCCGCCTCGGTTACTCGTCGGCGACGCCGCTCCAGGTGTTCGTTGCGCCGCCGTCGACGACCAGGGACTCGCCGGTCACGAAATCCGAGAGGGGGCTGGCGAGGTACAGGACCGCGTCCGCGATGTCCTCCGGCTGTCCCACCCGGCCCAGCGGGGCCACCTGGCGGTAGGTTTCGACCGCCGTCGCGTCGCCGTCGAACATCCCCAGGTCCTGCCGCGTCATCGCCGTCTCGACCACGCCCGGACAGACTGCGTTCGCCCGGATGCCGTGTGGACCCAGCGCGGCCGCGACCGCGTAGGTCATCAGGCGGACGGCACCTTTCGAGGTGCAGTAGTGGACGCCCGTCCCCCGGCCCGTGATGCCGGAGATGCTTGCGACGTTGACGATGGCGCCCTCCCGGCCGGCCTCGACCATCCGCCGGGCGGCTGCCTGCGACCCGAAAAACGGGCCGACGACGTTGACTGCCATGACCTCGTAGAGGTCCTCCTCGCTGATCTCCAGGAAGTCGTCGCTCCGGGAGACGCCCGCGTTGTTGACCATCACCGAGACGCCGCCGAGTTCCTCGGCGGTGTCGACGGCTGCCTCCAGGTCCTCGACCTGGGTCACGTCACAGTCTGCGTAGGCCGCGTTCCGGCCGTACTCCTCCTGGATTCGCTCGTGGGTCGGCGTGCCCCCCTCGCGGGGGTCTGGCTGGAGGTCGGCCACCACGACGTCCGCGCCGTACTCCGCCAGCCGCAGGCTGATTCGACGGCCGATCCCGCTCGCGCCCCCGGTCACCACCGCGATGTCGTCCGACAGGAGTGCAGACATAGCTACAAGATGTCGCGTGTCGAGGTGATAAAGACAGCGCCCGACCGCGAGCAACGACATCAAACGGCGTTCAGTGTCAGACCGAAACGCGGGGACGGGCAGCCAGCGAATTCATCAGAGAGTCCAGTGCAGAAGGGATAAAAAACGACCTGCAAGACTTAGAGGACGTAGTCAGCACCGTCACCGGTCGAGAGTTGGTCCCTCGAAGCTCAACGCACGAGCAGTTTTCGGAGTTCGTCAGCCGCGGCCGGTTCGGTAGCGACGAGGTATCGGTGGCCCGGCCGCAGCGTCGTTTCTGGGCCGACAACCATCGAGTGGTCGGCGTCGGAAATGACCTGAGCCCCGTTGGGAAGCTCCACGTTTTCGAGTCGTTTGCCAGCGACTGGCGACCGCGGATCGACTTCGATTTCGAGGATATCGATCTCTCCCGTCGCTGCTTGGAGTGAACGGAGATTCCGGCCCAGCATTTCGTCGACCATGGTGCGTGCGCCGGCGGCCTCGGGAACGGCGACGCTGTCGGCGATATCCTTGCTTTCGATGTCCTCACGGATGCGGGCAAGCGTCTGGATATCTTCGACCAGATCCTCGACCGTCGCACACAGAGCGAGATTGAGCCCCTCATCACCCGTGACGGCTGCGAATATGTCGGCCCGTTCAAGACCGGCCTGCTCCAGAATGCCCGGGCGCGTAGCGTCCCCCTGAATGATGACCCCAGAGCTAGCCTCGAGAAGTGTCTCACAGCGGTCGGCGTCCTGTTCGATGATCGTGACATCGTGGTCGTAGTCAGCGAGTACGACCGCGATGTGGCGGCCGAGACGACCACCGCCGGCGATGACGATGGATTTGTCCATGCGTGGGTCGGTGGTAGAATTTGATTACTCGCGGGTCCCACCGCGACGGTTCGTGCCGCCCCGCTGGACGGGGTCTTGCACTGGACGGTTGAGGAGCTACATTTGTAAGGGTTGGGACAAGCTACCGGCTGGGGTACGAGAATGCGAGACCGGTGTGCGATCAGGAGCTACCGCGGTACATCTCGATGTTGAAATCGCGCGGTCCATCACTCGAGGCTGTTCACAGCGGACCTCGGGGTGGTGTCGATGAGCTAGACGATGTCCTCGGGAAGGCGCTGCTCGTTCGTCGACGCGTTCGGCGTTCCTCGCCTGTCGCCGTGGATGCCGCATTCGGTTGGCGAATCACCAACACTAACGGTACACATCAATCATCCCCCGCTCCGATGCCGGCATCGGTGCTGTCGGGCTCAATACTACCCGTGTCGGGCGTGGTCTCCTTGCCACGGGCAGATTGGACCTTGCCCATTGCGACGGCACAAATGTAGATGCCCACAGCCACGAGGACGATGGCCCCGCCCGCCGTGACCCCGCCGTAGTAGGCGACGCCTATGCCCAGCAGTACCGCGAGTTCCGCGAGGACGACCGAGACGACCAGCGATTCGGAGAAACTTCGGGACACCTGGGTCGCGCCCGCGACGGGGACCACGAGCATCGCCGCGACGAGGATGACGCCCATGATCTGCATCGCGCCGACGACGACCATCGCCGTGAGCATCACCACCACCCGGTTGTACCAGTTGACGGAGATCCCGGAGACGGCGGCCGCCGTCTCGTCGAAGGTCACGTACAGGAGCTGGTTGCGCGTCACGGCCACCGTCCCGACGATGACCGCGAACAGCACCAGGAGGATGGCCGCGCTCTGTGGGGACACTGTCGAGAGGTTGCCAAAGAGGAACTGGTTGACACCGACAGCGAGCCCGCCCGCATTGAGGCTGATGAGCGTCGTCCCCAGCGCGAACCCCGTCGACAGGACGATAGCCATCGAGACGTCGTTGTACGCGTCCGTGACTTCGGAGATGAGTTCGATGAACAGTGCGGCGACCATCGCCACGACGACGGCGGTGAGGTAGGGCGACACCCCGAGGTCGATGACGGCGTTCAGAAACAGCCCGACGGCGACCCCGGCGAAGGCGGTGTGGGCCAGCGCGTCACCGATGAGCGCGAGCTGTCTGTGGACGAGGAACGTGCCGATGAGTGGCGCCATCACGCCGACACAGAGCCCGACGAGTATCGCCCGGTGCATGAACCGGTACCGCGGGTTCAGCATCTCCAAACCCGTGAAGTAGTACACCCAGTCCATCGCCCAGTACCACTGCTCCAGCAGCCACAGGAGGACGCCGAAGACGAGGTCACCGACGACGCCTACCCCGCCCTGCAGCGGGAGCACGACCGCCGGGTCCAACGTGGCGAGGGGACTCACCACGAGCGTGGCTGCTCCGGGCACGATCACCCGTCCACCCCCGTGAGAAACTGCGCCTCGGTTCCGAACGCCCGGGCCAGCGCGTCGCTTTCGACGAACTCGTCGGTCGGCCCGTCGAAGTAGACTTCACGGTTCAGGCAGACGACGCGGTCGGCGTGCTCGACAACTGCCCCGAGGTCGTGCTCGATGAGGAGCACAGTGATGCCCTCGGCATTGAGCGCGGCCAGCAGGTCGTAGAAGGCGCCGACCGATTCGGCGTCGACACCGACGGTCGGCTCGTCCAGCACGAGCAGGTCGGCCTCGCTCGCCAGCGCCCGCGCGATGAACGCCCGCTGGCGCTGGCCACCCGAGAGGTGTGTCACGCGCCGGTCAGCGAACGCACTCATGCCGACGGTCGCGAGCGCGTCGTCGACGATAGCCCAGTCGTCGCTTGACAGACGGCCAAACCCGACGTGCGGGAATCGGCCCATCTTCACCACCTCGCGGACGGTGATCGGCATCTCCTTGGCGGTGCTGGCCCCCTGGGCGACGTAGCCGAGCCGCTCGCCGTCGTCGAAGCGGGTCGCGCGCTCGCCGAACAGGTCGGCCGTGCCCGTGTCGGGGTCACGCAGGCCGAGGATCAGCTGCATCAGTGTCGACTTCCCGGAGCCGTTCGGCCCCACGATGGCGACGTACTCTCCGGGCCCGACGGTCAGTGAGACATCTTCGACCACGGGTGTCGCGGTGTAGCCGAACGTGACGTCCCTGAGGTCGATGACGGGTTCGCTCGCCCCGGCGTCCGCGTCGGTCGCGGTGGTCGGTCGGTCGGCCGCAGCAGCCCCCGTCTCGGGGTCGGTGTTCTGCCCGGTCATATCGGTTCGAAGTTCCGCCACTGTTCGAGCCAGGCGGGCGACGGAGCCGCGTCCTCGGGCGTCTTGTTGCCGAGAACGATGTCGAACGTGGGCATGTTGATGTTGTCGGCGATCTCCTCGTAGCCCCACCTCTCCTCGACCCACTCCTCACGGACGCCGGCGTACGGCGTCACGGGAAAGTACGCCACCACGTCCGTCTCGCGGACGAGCTGTTGGGCCGGGCGCTGGGACTCGAAGACGCCGTTAGCGATGTACGTGATGTCGTTTTCGTCGATCACCGCCGCCGCTTCGCGGATGTCCGCGGGTTTGACGTCGCCGCTCGCCGCGAGGTTCGTCACCAGCGGCCGCATCTGCACGCCGTACCGCACCCCGATGTACTGGAAGGCGTTGTGTGCGGCCAGCTGGACGATGTCGCGGTCGCTCGCGTCGAAGATGGCCTCGTAGTCTCTGTCGATCCGGTCGAGCACCTCGGAGCTGTACGTCTCGGCGTTATCCCGGAAGGCGTCGGCGTGCTCCGGCACGACCGCCGCGAACCCCTCGGCGATGTTGTCGACTGACTGCTTCGCGCGCTGGGGGTCCAGCCAGAAATGCGGGTCCAGCCCGCGTTGCTCGCCGACGCCTTCCTCCTCTTGGTCGAGGGTCTCGGCAAGGTCCACCAGCTCGACGCCCTCCCGGGCGTTGATCAGCGCCGTGTCGACGCCGTCGCTCCTGATCGTCTGGATGGCGCGGTCGGCCCACGGCTGGAAGTCTTCCCCGACGTGGACGAACGCGTCGGCTTCGATAATCCGCTGGGTGATGCTGGCGTTAGGCTCCCAGCCGTGGCCGTGCAGCCCTGTCGGGACGAGGTTCTCGACCGTGAGTGGGGTCCCGTCGGCTATCTGCCGGCCGAAATCGAAGAAGCTGAAAAACGAAGCGACGGCGACCGGGCTGTCGCGCCCGTCGTCACCGCCACCCCCGGCCCGTCCCGGCGCGCTCGGGAGTACCGTGCACCCAGCCAGCCCTGCAAGCGCCGCCACACCGCCGGCACGCAGGGCATCCCGTCGTGTCACCGCTCCGCTGTCGGATATCTCGTCTGACATAGTCTTCTCAAAATCTTAGATTAGGTTTGTCTAATCTATAGATTGTAAATTCACATAAGTAGCTTCCGATTTCGGTAAAACTGTCGTAGCGGGCGGTTTCTACCGCTCCAAACGAGGTCGAATATTATTCGTCAGTCATGCAGGGACGGCAGAATCCGAGTCGCACCGAACTAGCAGTGAATGGATCCGTCGATATGGGCCAGATCGACGAACACAGCAACGCAGGCCGACGCACAGGCGAGGAGAGAGAAGTGCTAACGGCGGAAATCGAATGGCTCCAGGAGCAAACGTGGTCGTAGCTATAGTATAATTATCAATTCGTGGCCCGCCATCTCGTGCACCGGTGCGTCAGAAACTGTCTCAAACACTCGATACTGTTCAGGCCTTGTATCCTGAATATCGTATCCGATACGCGACCGAGGCGGTCGTCGGGAGGAGCCTGGAAAGGTCAGATCTCCAGATCAGAGATGCCCCTGATGTACTCTTGGCCGTACTCGGGGCGGTAGTGGGTTCGGAGTCGAGAGATATCCACTTCGGGACTCAAGAGGTCCGGCCGGGCTTCATAATGGCTGAACAACTGCATCTGATCAGCGACATGAAAGGCGTGAACGTGGAACTGGCATTCCTGGGGACGGAAGTGCTCCGCTATGAGCTTGTCGCCGGTGCCCGGCGGATGACTATCTGGAACCCTGCGATACGAGAGGTCATGAGGTTGGCCCGTTTGAGGATGCTTTTTTGCAGCTGAGAGGAACTGTGGCTCGTAGCCGCATGCTCGCAAATACTCCCGGGTTCCGGGCACATCCTCCTGTATCGCCCCGATCCTCTCAGGGTCCCGGATAGTGTATGCCGTATACTGGTTGAATCTCCTGGCGATCGGGTTCACTGCAATGCGAAACTTCGTCCAGATCGATGGCATAGCTTGTGGATTCTGCACGTTTCACACCCCACCATTATCAAGTATGAGTATCGATATGCTATCATGAGTTTAGAACCGGGGAGTACTGAAGGCGAATCCGATGCGAATAGAGAGGGCTCTGAGACCACGGCTGCGCAAACTGGATGGTCGATACACAATTGGGAGGTTGTCGCCGTATTTATCATCGGGACACTGGTCGGGATTGTGATAACTACCGACGCGTTTGGATTATTGGAGGTTACTGTGCCTCCCTTCGTCCTGTTCTATTCCGGGCTGGGTGCCCTCGGCTACATTTTCACGAAATTGATGGTCCAATTCGACAACTACGCTGACTGGGGACAGCGAGAGGAGTTAGTAGGCATGGCGATGCGGATCCCGGCTGCATGGATCCTCGCTATCGGTGTCTATCTGTTTCTCGGCCAGTCCGGGCAGCCAGGTGCGCAATCGGGTACCTTGGCGGCTGGTGTCAGTTTCCTCGTCGGACTGTACGTGAATGTGGCCCACAAAGCCCTGGGTAGTCTGGCTGATCGAGTTATTGGGCAAGCCCGGAGAGGTGACGACGGCTGAGGATAATCCGGAATACCGCGAACAGGAGCGCATCACCGTTGCGCCCCTTCTCATCGTCCAGCCGGTGCTTCCAAAAAGTGAGTGAAGTCGCCGGTTCAGTCGTTCGACTTCGACGGCCACCACGACCTCCCCATCTGCACCTATCCCGGCGATGTCGAGCTGGCGCTGGGTTCTCTCGGTTGTCACCTCGTGCTACGGCGAGACGTCGACGACTGGTGATGTCGCATCCTCAACAGAGGCTTGCTGGAGGTACCGCTCGCCGAGGGCGATGCCGAGGACGTGCTCGCTGGACGCTTCCAAGTCAGTCCCGTGGCCGTAC
>NZ_JAZKRY010000113.1:0-7792 GCF_036626355.1 Halolamina sp.
GGCTCTCGTCCTTACCAAGGACGCGCTTTACCGCTAAGCTACCCAGGCGCGCATGCCAGCCTACTGCGGATTCGTCTTTATGGGTTTCGGTTCCCCGTCGCCTCAGGGATCCGTTCCTGCACTCCGGGTCGGCGAGCTGACCGGAGCGTCCGAAAACGTCGCAAGCCGCTCGTGGGTCCCGCTGCAGAGCAGCGTCCCGGCCGACGGAAGCTCACCCTCGTACCTCCGGGCGAGCCCGTCGGCGTACGCGAGCAGCTCCTCTGAGGTCGTGCCGTCGACGGCGGCGACACCGGTGACCACCGCGAGCTCGAACACGTCCGCTTCGAGATTGCGGTCGAGCGTGTCGGCGTCCGCAGCGCCCTCGGAATGGGCAGTCTGGTTCCGGCCGAACGCCTGGACCGTCTCGACGGCGCGTTCGGCGGCCGCGGTAGTCCGGGCGAGCAGGTAGAACCCCCGGGAGACGAGCACGTCCGCCGCGAGCACGTCGAGATCGGCGTCGATGTCATCCGCTGTTGCCCCAGCCCAGGGTTCCTCGCGGGCGAGACGGCGCGTCAGCGCGAGCCCCTCGTAGATGAGCTGGACGCCGGCAGCCTGTTCGCCGAGAGCCGAGACGTCGACGTCGGGTGCGAACGCGCGGGCGCTCGAGAGCGCCAGCGCGCCAGGGGTCATCGACGCCGTCGCCAACCGCTCATCCAGTCTCTCACGGAGGGGCTCGGGCTCAATATCGCTCAGCGCTTGCCGCGCGGAGCGGCGGGCCAACACGGCGTCGTCCATCGGTAGCGAGTAGTCGCGGCGGAGCCAAAGGCCTTTGGAAAGGTGCCCAAAGCCACGGAGACAGGCTGGAGCTGCCGACTCGTTATCAGGGGCGCCGACCGCGGGAGAGCGAAGCGTTATGAGCATCCCGAACCGCACGCCGGTATGGTCGACTGTGAGTACTGTGGGGACGCTTTCGAGACCGAAGAGGCCCATCTCGAACATCTCGGGACGGAGCACCCTGACGAGCTCGGTCCGATAGATCAGCGTCGCGTGGCTGGGGCCGGCAGCAGCAGTGATGAGGGGTTCCCCCTGACGGGGCTGCTCGGGGGTGCGGCGGTGCTCGTGCTCGTCGTCGTTGCCATCTGGTTCCTTTTCCTGAGTGGCGGCTCAGGCGGGCCCGATGCAGCGCCGACCGGCATCGAGGACGACCCCCTCCCGGACCGGGGTGACGAGGAGTGGATCTCGCAGGTCGAGAGCGCCGAGTCCGAGGGGATACAGCACGTCGAGCAAGGAAGCAAGATCGACTACGCCCAGAGCCCTCCGCTCTCGGGCGAGCACTGGGGGCGAGCGATCCAGGCCGGGTTCTACACCGAGACACCCGAACTCCCCCGGCTGGTCCACACGCTGGAACACGGTGCAGTCGTCATCTACTACGACCCCGCCAACGTGACGCCGAAAGCGGAAGCGAGCCTCCGGGCGTGGGCCGACAACAACCAGGGAACGTGGACGAGCGTCGTCGTTGCACCGAATCCCAACGAGAACCCCCAGGGAGAGTACGTCCTGACCGCGTGGACCCATCGCCTCGTCATCGACGATTACGACGCCGAGGCGGTCCGTGCGTTCGCAGCGGAGTATCTCGGTCGGGGGCCGGAGAACCCCGTCCGGTAAGTCCGCAGTTCGGTCCCGATCCAGGGTTAGACCGGCAGCTCCGGCGCCGGCGGCATCGAGCGCTTGTGCTCGCTTCCTTCAACGAGTTCGACGACCCGGTCGACATGCTCGGCAGTGATTCCGTCGACGTACCGTACCGTCGCAGCTTTCGACAGCGGGCCGTCGATATGGAGGGCGAGCACGGCGTCGAGATGGTCGTAGTTTAGTCCCATCTCCTCCTCGTCGGTCTGGCCCTCCCACATCCCTGCAGTCGGGGTTTGCATCACCAGTTCGTGGGGGACGCCGACGTGGGCCGCCAGCTGGCGCACCTGCTGTTTGTAGAGTCCGCCGATGGGGTTGCAGTCGACGGCCTGGTCGCCGTATTTCGTGAAGTAGCCGGTGGTCGCCTCGCTGCGGTTCCCTGTCCCGAGCACGACGCGGTTCTCGGTGTTGGCGACGTAGTAGTTCAGCACCGCGCGCGTCCGCACCCGGACGTTGCCCGCGGCGGTGGGGTCGTCGACGCCCTCGGGATAGGCCTTGTCGAACATCTCGGCGATAGGCTCGATTTCGATGACGTCGTAAGGGATACCCAGCGATTCGGCGACCGTCTCGGCGTCGCTCATTAGCTCCTCGTCGCTGACTCGCGCGGGCATCGTGAGCCCGTGGAGCCGTTCCTCGCCCAGCGCCTCGACGGCGAGATAGCCGGTGAGCGTCGAGTCGATACCGCCCGAGAGTCCAAGCACTGCCCCCTCGGCGCCGGCGGTGTCGACGGTTCCCTGGATGAAGGAGACGATGCGCTCGTGGACGGTTTCGAGTTCGCCCTGCGAGAAGCGGATATCCAACGGGGCCTCCTCCGTGAGCACGTTCTCGGGCATGGACGGTAGTTGGAACGGGTGGTAGAAATACTCACTCCCCGTACACGGAGATTGGACAGATGCCCACTACGATGGCGCGTTCCGAAACCGACTTACCGAAGGCGGGCTTTCTCTCCGTCGTAAGGGCGCCGTTGGTCCAGTGGGAGGACAGTAGCTTCCCAAGCTACAGGCCCGGGTTCAATTCCCGGACGGCGCACTCCCTACCTGCGGTCGGTCGTGCGCCGGCCGTTGTCTCGTTCGCTGCATCGGCGGCGGCGAAGCCGCCGGCTGCAGGCGGAACCGTCGGTTCCGCCGTGCTCACGAGACTCCCGGACCGTCTGATTCTGGTTCAATTCCTCGGACTGGGCACCGCTGGACTCGTCACCGCCCCCGGCACAGCCAGGTCACGGTTGGTGGAATCTTAGTCGTTGTCTCCATCCTTCTCGCATCGCTTTCTTCACCTGGGCCCCTGAATCCTCAGACATGCGAACCGTCTATCACGTCTCCGACGCCGACGCCTACCACATCTCCGAAGGGAAGGTTCGGAACCTGCTTGGCGACGAAACGCTCGACATGACAGCGGCTGCTGTCCTCATCGACCACCCGGGGAGCATCGACGCCGCCGCGAAAGGACACCGGCAGACGACTGAGGCCCTGGTTGGGATGGGCGCGACCGTGAAGCTCTGCTCGAACGCCTTCGGCGGCGCGGAGGCTGACGAGGACGTGTTCCCGGACGGCGTCGAACTCGTCTCCTCAGGTGTGGGTGAACTGACTCGGTTGCAGAACGAGGGGTGGGTGTATATCCGGCTGTAGGCAGGTTCGTCGGCTGTCCCGGGTCAGTCCTGGTTCGGCGCGTCCGGCGGCTGCCGGTCGCGCTGGAACTCGTCGAACTCGTCCAGATCGTCGGCCAACTCGTACTCGATGCGGCGCTGTTCCTTGTTTCGATCCAGGCGGTCCTGGATGGGGTCGGCAACGGACTCCCAGCCGGGCTTGATGCGGACAGATTTGGCTGGCTGGCCGACGACGACGTGGTGGGCCGGCACGTCGCCGTCGACGACGGCTTTCGCACCAACGATGGAGTTCTCGCCGAGTTTCGAGCCCGCACGCATCAGCGTGTCGTAGGTGAGACGGGCGTCGTCCTCGATGATGGTGTGGTAGTTCGTCACGTCGGTCTGGTCGACGACGTCGTGGCCGTGGGAGAGCACCTGTGCGGAGTCCGAGATCGACACCCGGTCGCCGATGGTGAGCTTCCCACGGTCGTCGAGATGGACGTCGTCATGGACAACCACGTTGTCACCGACACTGATGTGATGGCCGTAGGTGAACGTGATCCCCTTGAAGAACCGGCAGCCGTCCCCGCACTCGTCGAACAGGTGTTTCGCGAGCATCGAGCGGAACCGGAGCGCGAACTCCACGTTGTCGGCCATCGGCGTCGCGTCGAACTGTCGCCAGAGCCACTGGAGATGTTTCGAGCGCTGGAAGCGCGAGTCGTCCTTCTCGGCGTAGTACTCCGACTCGAGCGTCGCGTTGCAAGGGTCGTGTCCCTGGAGGCGCACCCGCTCGGCAGGGGTGACGTCGCCGCCGTTCTCCCAGCGTTCGAGCGCGTCGCGGTCGCCGAACAGATCCACCAGCACGTCCTGCACCACGTTGCACGTCTCTTCGTCCGAGGAGAGGCGGGCATCAACCTCGTCGAGGAACGCGTCAACACCTTCCTCGGCCTCGGGAGGGAGCGAGGCGTGACGTTTGGTCATGGCCGGACGGAGGGTTCGCCGAGACATATGGGTTCGGGTGTTCACACAATTCGCAGAAGCGCGAGGGCGCCGACGTATTTGCTGGCCGCTCGTGTCGAGTGCTCTACTGGCACGCTACGAACTGCGACGCACCGGGATGAGTTGGGGGAGCGGTGAGTCCATCGTCGAACAGCGCGTCGGCAGTATCGAGAGCCGCCAGCGCGTCAACGCCGACTCCGACGCTGAATCCGTCGTCGGGCCAAGACGATCCGCGAAGCGGTCGTCACGCGCATCCAGAGCACCGGCTGCGACGTGGTTATACTGCCGGACAGAACGATACAACCATCGCTCGCCGTGAATCGGCCGTCAGTTCGTGTGAGAGCCAGAGACTGGTGAGCAACTCTGTATTGACTTCTGTCCGGCAGTATAGCTGAGGGGACGCGCTGTCGTCTCCAAGAGTTCGGATTCGAAAACGGCTCGGTTCCGTCACCAGAACGCTCCGCGTTCTGTGGCGGACGAGAGCGACGCTCTCGTCAAGGCAGCACGGAGGCTGCGGCAGGTCGCTCGCCGTGGCTGGTTACGCCAAGAACACGTGGCGCGGCCGATCGGCCAGGATTTCCCGTCCCCACTGCACCGTGTCGCGGAACTCCTCGGACCGGAAGAAGCCCATCGCGTCCTCCTTGGCGCGCCATTGACTCGCGATGAACATGTCGTTCTCGTCCTCGAGATTCATCATCAGATCCGTCTCCTTGTGGCCCTCCATCTCCTCGAGCAGGTCGGCGACAGTGTCGAAGCGGTCGACGAAGTCCTGCTGGTACTCGGGCTGGACGGTGTAGAACATCCCCATCGTCCCGAAGCCGGACTCCTCGCCCGCACGGGAGACAATTCCCGGCAGGTCAGCGAGGAACCCGGCGGCGGTCTCTGCGGCGCTTGCGGTGTCCCAGATGCTGACGACGGCGACCCGGTCGGTCATCGTTCCCTCGTACACCGCCGTCTTGACGTGGGTGTCGTAATGCTCGAAGTTTCCGCGGAGGCCGTCGACCTCGCCGGCGACCTCCTCGGGAGCAGCCTCGCTATAGAGCACTGTCGCGTACACGTCCTCGCCGTGGGGCTGGCCCGCGTAGATGTCGAGATCCGCCAGTTCGCCGCGGATACTCTCCTCGTCGACGCCTTCCTCGTCGTCGCCAGCGTGGTCGCTCTCCGCTTCGCCGTGGTCGCCGTCGTGGTGGCTTTCGGCGTCCTCACCGGTCGGAACTTCCTCACCGCGGAGGTACGCGCCGAGGTCTTCCGGTGGGAACCGCCGGCCGATGTAGAACGGGCCGAACTCGCCGTATTTCGACGTGGCGTCGTCGAACCGGAGCTCGTAGACGATGTCCTTGATGTCGACGGCGTCGCCGGCGAACAGCGTCACCCCCCACTCCCAGTCGTCGAGGCCGAGCGCAGAGGAGATGATCTGATCGACTTTCCCGCCCCATTTCCGGGCGGTCTCGCCGTGGCCCGACATCAGCTCCGCGCGCTCGTCGAAGGGGAGGTCGTACCAGTTAACGTCCTCGCCGCGGCGCTTGTTCATCGGGTAGAAACAGACGTACTCGTCCTCGGGGAGTTCGGGCTTGATCTTCCCCTCGATGTAGCGTTTGAGTCCCTCGTCGACCTCCTCCTCGTCCTCGGCGAAGTAGGCGTCGGAGACGTAGCCCGAAACCTCCGTCACGGAAACGAAGGAGTCGGTCTGCTCGGTGAAGCGGGCGAACTCCGTCGCCTCGAACTGCCGCTCAGCACGCGAGAGATGGTCGAGTGTGGGTCGGAGATGCAGTACCATGAGGTCGGCCTTGTCGCCGACAACGCTGAACACTGCGGAGGTGCCCTCGTCGGCGTCCACGACCTGCTCGTGGCTGCGGAGGTAATCGACACCCTCGGTGACCGCGCGCTCGTGGTCGCGCTCGGCGGCGTCCCGCCAGGCGTCCCAGTCGACGGATCGGAAGTCGTGCAGGACAAACCAACCTTCCTCGGTCTGCGGTGGCTCAGTCATAGATAGTGGTCCGTTCCGGGGGGGCTTGGGCGTTGCGTGTCCGTCCGCTGGATCTGGCGGCCCACGGGGCACCCCCAGTGCAGGCTCAGTTCGGCTTCGCATGCTCGCGCTCTCGCGCGTATCGCACACGAGCGGGCGCGAGAGCCGTTGAGAGTGGATTACCCGTACCGAAACCCTTTCACCCGGAGCAGGGGAAGGCAGTTGCAATGCGGAAGAGCGGCCCACCGAAAGGCCTCATCTCGTACATCGTTCTGGAGCTTCTGGAAGAGAAACCACGGTACGGCTACGAGATACTCAAGGAGATTACGGATATCAGTGGGGGGCACTGGGAGCCCTCCTACGGCTCGGTTTACCCGATTCTCTACAAGTTCGAGGAGAACAGCTGGGCCGAGCGCATCGAGCGGGAGGACGAGCCCGACCGGAAGTACTTCCAACTCACCCCCGAGGGCGAGGAGGAGCTGGCAGAGAAGCGCGTCGAAACGGGCGGGAAGGCCCGGGAGTTCGCCGACGTGATTCTGGGGTTCTACCACGTCTACGTCGCTTTTGCCACCGACGACCGGTTCGAGGTGGACCAGCCCGAAGAGAGCTGGCGGTTCGACGAACAGTTCTCGGCCTGGATCTGTGAGCAGGTGGTGCGACACCACGAGTACTACTTCGACGACTTCGAGCGTATCGAAGAGACCCCCGAGGAGTTCTACGAGCGGCTGGGAATGGAGTACGACGAGGAGTAGTGCAACGATGATTGCATCCGTTAGCGAGAGTGATTCGTCCCGTCGAAATAATGACCGGCCAGCGTTGAAATCCGTTTTCGAGGTCTGAGTGAGTGAGAGCCCGCTACTCTCGATGAGTGCATCGAGCGTTTCGGTCGCAACGTCGTGTCCCGCTCTCGCCTGGAGATAATTGATGAGTTCTTCGAGAACGTCGCTCAACACAGATGCTGTCGGGAGGTCCCCTTGGTCTATCGCGTCTGCGATTGCCTTCCCTCGCTTGTGGTCTGGTCGCGTGAGAGACGGGCTGCGATGAGGACGTTCGCGTCAACGACAACTCTGGCCATCAGGTGTCTCCAGCAATGAGGTCGTGATCCTCTGCGGCGTTGGATGGTTCGCCGATATCGACTGGATCCAGCTGTGAAAACGCGCCATACTGCTGTTTGACGAGTTCGACAGAAATTTTCCCGTTTTCGTCTACGTGCCAGCGGAGTTTGTCGCCCGCTTCGACGCCGGCCTCTCGCCGTACCGCCGCTGGGACCGTGACCGAGTAGCTCTCATTTACTGTTGTTTCGTCCTCAACCTCGTGAGACATACCCAACTGTATGGGGCACTCGCAAAAATAATTCGCCCGCAAATTTGCCAGGAATACACTGGTATGCCTCGACCTCCCGCGAATAGTATCGCACACCGAGTTAATGGCTGTTTCATAGTGATTGCTGCGAGTCTGTCCCGCTGTGACCATCCGTGTCGGTGATGGGAGCCCCTGAACCGGCGGCTTTCGACACCGTCGATGCACCTATTCGCAGTAATCACTATCAGGGGCGACACTGCGGAACTCATGGAGTTTCA
>NZ_JAZKRY010000114.1:0-7473 GCF_036626355.1 Halolamina sp.
CGTCGTGCTCGTGAACTCCAACCCCGCGACCATCATGACCGACCCCGACATGGCCGACCGGGTCTACATCGAACCAATCACCCCCGAGGCCATCGCCGAGGTCATCCGGAAGGAGAACCCGGACGGCGTCATCGCCGGCCTCGGCGGCCAGACCGGGCTGAACGTCACTGCCGAACTCGCCGAACAGGGCGTGCTGGACGAGCACGACGTGGAGATCATGGGCACGCCGCTTTCGACCATCTACGCAACCGAGGACCGTGACCGCTTCCGCAAGCGCATGGAGAGCCTCAACCAGCCGGTGCCGCGCTCGACCACGATCACGCTCGAGGAGGCCGAATCCGCAACCGAACTCGACCGGGAGGCGCTTCGCGAGCGCGTCAAGGCCGGGGTCGATACCGTCGGCGGCCTGCCGGTCATTGCCCGCACCACCTACACGCTGGGTGGCTCAGGCTCCGGCGTCGTCCACGAGATGGACGAACTGATCGAGCGCACGCGCAAGGGGCTGCGCCTCTCGCGCAACGGCGAAGTCCTGCTCACCGAATCTATCTCGGGCTGGGTAGAACTGGAGTACGAGGTGATGCGCGACGCGGGCGACTCCTGCATCATCATCTGCAACATGGAGAACCTCGACCCGATGGGCATTCACACGGGCGAGTCCACCGTCGTCACCCCCTCGCAAGTGATTCCGGACGACGGCCACCAGGAGATGCGCGACGCCGCCCTCGAGGTCATCCGTGACCTCGGTATCCAGGGCGGCTGTAACATCCAGTTCGCCTGGCGCGACGATGGCACCGCCGGCGGCGAGTACCGCGTCGTCGAGGTCAACCCACGTGTCTCCCGCTCCTCGGCGCTGGCCTCGAAGGCGACGGGCTACCCGATCGCCCGCGTCACCGCGAAGGTCGCGCTGGGCAAGCGCCTCCACGAGATCGACAACGAGATCACCGGCGAAACCACCGCCGCCTTCGAGCCAGCGATCGACTACGTGGTGACGAAGGTGCCCCGCTGGCCCAACGAGAAGTTCCCCGAGACCGACTTCACGCTCTCCACAGCGATGAAATCGACCGGCGAGGCGATGGCCATCGGCCGCACGTTCGAGGAGTCGTTGCTCAAGGCGCTCAGGAGTTCCGAGTACGACCCGGCCGTCGAGTGGGGCGAACTCGGCGACGGCGAGCTCGCCGACGAGTATCTCGAACGCCCGAGCCCGGACCGTCCGTACGCGATGCTCGAAGCGTTCACCCGCGGCTTCAGTGTCGAGGCGGTCGTCGAGCGCACCGGTATCGAGGAGTGGTACGTCGAGCGCTACCAGAACATCGCCGAGGCCGCGCTGGCTGCCCAGGAAGGCGAGTACGTCTCCGCCGCGTCGGTCGGCTTCACCGACAACGAGATCGCCGCCATCGCCGGCGGCGCGTTCGAGGACACACACGCCTCCTGGCTCCCGAGCGAGCCTGCGGGGGATGACACGAGTGCCGAGCCGGAACCCGTAACGGACGGCAGCGGGGTCACGCCCAAGCAGGTCGCGGGCGAGACGCCCGACCGCTCGTTCAAGCAGGTCGACACCTGCGCTGGCGAGTTCGCGGCCTCGACGCCGTACTACTACTCCGCGCGCCGCCCCGAACGGTTCGTCGGCACCGGCGTCGACGAGCTCCGGCTCGACACGGACGTCGAGAGCGTCGTCGTCGTCGGCGGGGGGCCAATCCGTATCGGCCAGGGCGTGGAGTTCGACTACTGTGCGGTCCACGCGGTCCGCGCGCTGCGTGACCTGGGTATCGACGCCCACGTCGTCAACAACAACCCCGAGACGGTGTCGACGGACTACGACACCTCCGACGGGCTGTTCTTCGAGCCGATCACTGCCGAGGAGGTCGCGGACACCATCGAAGCGACCGACGCCGACGGCGTGATGGTGCAGTTCGGGGGCCAGACCTCAGTGGACGTGGGGAAGCCCCTCGAGGACGAGTTGGCTCGCCGCAATCTGGACTGCGAAATCCTGGGGACGAGCGTCAACGCGATGGATCTCGCGGAGGACCGCGACCGCTTCAATCGCCTGATGGCCGAGCGCGGCATCGCCCAGCCCGCAGGCGGCTCCGCAACCAGCGAGGCCGAGGCGCTGGAGCTGGCCCACGAGGTGGGCTATCCGGTGCTCGTGCGCCCCTCCTACGTGCTCGGCGGGCGAGCAATGGAGGTCGTCTACAATGACGACGAACTCTGTGAGTACGTCGAGGAGGCGGTGCGCGTCTCCCCCGAGAAACCGGTGCTCGTGGATTCGTTCCTCGAGGGCGCAATCGAACTCGACGTGGACGCCGTCTCCGACGGCGAGGACGTGCTCATCGGCGGCGTGATGGAACACGTCGAAAGCGCGGGCGTCCACTCCGGCGATTCGGCCTGCGTCATCCCGCCGCGCTCGCTCGACGACGAGACGCTCGGCCGGGTGCGCGAAGTGGTCGAGGAGATCGCCGACGCGCTGGCGACGGAGGGGCTGCTGAACGTCCAGCTGGCGGTACCGGAAGATGCCGACGGCGAGACTGAAGTGTACGTGCTCGAAGCCAACCCCCGCTCCTCGCGCACCGTCCCGTTCGTCTCGAAGGCGACGGGTGTCCCCATCGCCAAGCTCGCGGCGCGTACGATGGCCGGCGAGTCGCTCGACGAGATGGAGATCGACGAGCAGATCCCCGAGCAGCCGAGCGTGAAGGAGGTCGTGCTCCCGTTCGACCGCTTGCCCAACGCCGACCCGCGCCTGGGTCCGGAGATGAAATCCACCGGCGAGGTGATGGGCACCGCAGAGAGCTTCGGTGGTGCCTACGGGAAGGCCCAGATCGCTGCCGACAACCCGCTGCCCGCGTCGGGTACTGTCGCAATCGACGGCGACTGGGACGCGAACGTTACGGAGGCGTTCGCCGACCGTCTGACCCTGATCGAGCCCGAGGACCTCACTGCGGCGCTCCGTGAGGGGAAGGTTGACCTGCTACTCTCGACGGCGCTCGACTCGCTCAAGAGCGCCGTCGAGGAGGAGATTCCCTACCTCTCGACGGAAGCGGCCGCGCTGGCGGCCATCGAGGCCCTGGACGCTGCGGAAGCTGCTGACGGGCCGCTCGCCGGAACCAGTGTCGTCGCGCTCTCGGACCGCCCGACGCGGACGACCAACTGGGGGGAGTAACGCTTCCCACCGCGGTCGAGCAAACCCGGAGCCGCTCCCGTTCTCGAATCCGTGATTCAGGCCTGCAGAACCTCTTCGAGGACGACGCCGTTCTCCCTCCTCTGAGCATCGTCCCATCGCCAATCGCTTGGGGACCGTGGAACGTTCTATCGGTGTCGACCGGCTCCTCCCGGAAGTTGCCACCAGCCTCCGACACGGAACGTTCAGCGTCGTCGCCGACAGCGACGACTGTCTCCCGGCGGGTAGTGTCGAATTCGGTCGGATACTCGCCCCCGGAGTCGAACGACCGGGGGTTGCGCGAGCCCTCGCCGAACAGCGAGAGATCGAACAGATTCCGTCCGTTCCCAGCAGGGCCGGCCGTGAATACGGCAGTCCAGTGGCTCTCCCTTGCTCGTTCGAGAAGCAGGCCGCTCCCCCGCGGGGGAGGCGATCTCCCTGTTAGATTCGACGTCGTTCAGCCGTGCGAGTTGAAGCGAGACGGACCACGCGTTCCTCACTCGTTCCGGATGTACAGGGTAGTCGGATAACGCAGGGTTGGCAGCCGGCTCCTCGGGCGTCGACGACTCAATCGAGTTTGTTGAGCGCCTCGAAGAAATCGACTTCGGGCCCCGCGATGCGAACCGGCTCGTCGGCAGTCGTTACGGTCACCATCGCCGGGAGCGAAAGCGTCCGCGCGGCGCGGCCGTCGCTGACGACGTATCCGTTCTCGGCGCCGGAGAGCCGGACCGTTAGCTCGCTGTCGAGCGACACCGCAAGCGGCGGCATCCCTTCCTCGGCACACATCTCGTTGACGATTATCGCGTCCATTCCGGGGTGGACCAGCGGTCCGCCCTCGGAGAGATTGTAGGCGGTCGAACCGGTCGGCGTCGCCACCAGCACGCCGTCTGCCCGGCCGGAGGAGAACAGCGAGCCGTTAACGCGAATCTCCAGGTCGGCGCCGCCACCGTGGCCACGCTGTGGTCCCTGAAGCACAACTTCGTTCGCCGCCGACTGGCTCTCCCAGTCGTCGCCGCGGGCGACGAGTCTGGGTGCTTCCCGAACCATGAGTTCGTCGTTCCGGAGCGCGCGGAGCTCCTCCATCACCTCGTGGACGGCCTCGTTCGGGCCCACGGCGTTGAGAAAGCCCACTTCCCCCAGGTTGACGCCGAGAATCGGCGTGTCGCCGACGCCGCGAGCCGTAAAGAGGAACGTGCCGTCGCCGCCGATTGAGACGACGAGGTCGCAGGCCGTCATCTCCTCGACCGGGTGGCCTGTCTCGTCGTGTTCCGCTGCTGTCGCCTCGTCGAGCCACACCGCCGCGTTGGCCTCCCGGAGGTGGTCCCGAATCTCCACAGCGAGAAACGACGCTCGCTTGTTGCCCCGCCTCGCGACGATGCCCACCAACATATGGGTCGCTTCCCACGCCGGCGGCAAAAAGCGCGCGGATACCGACCGCTGGACGGGCAAGCTTCAACTGTTGGCCCCCCCTCCAGTCGATAATGAGTCATTATGCTCCGGGCATGGGGTGGGTCCCGTGAGCGAGGAGGAGGAAGAGGACTGGTTCGAGCGCGCGCTGCGCGAAGCCGACGCCGACGAGGAGCCAGCGGCACCGCGATCGACTGCTGACGAGTCGGAGAAGGCGGAGCAGACCGACGCGGCAGAAACGGACTCAGGGAGCGACGACGCAGCCGCGACCGACGGCGAAGAACCGACGACAGCGGCCGACTCGGAGGAGCATGACCCCTTCGGCGGCATCGCGGCCGGAGACGAGAAGCCATTCAGCGACGAGGAAGCGGACCCATTTGGTGACGTCACAGCGGGCGACGAGAACACGTTCGGTGAGGAGCCGGATGAAGCAGCGGAGACGGCTGGTGGCGCTGGACCGGAACCGGGGTGGTTCGGTGGCACCGAGCAGGACCCCTTCGGGCAGGGTGAACGTGACCCCTTCAGCGCCGATGACGTCGGCGAGTTCGGGGGCGCCGCCGAAGCTGACCCGTTCAGCGGCGGCAGTGGCGGATCGGATTTCGACGAGGTGGAGTTCGATTCGGATATCGACCGCATCGACGTCGGTATCGAAGGGCTGGACGAGATGGTGCTCGGCGGCATCCCCACCCGTTCGCTGATGGTCACCGTCGGCGCGGCCGGGACCGGGAAAACCACGTTCGCGCTCCAGTTCCTCACCGAGGCGCTGGAGAACGACGAGAAAGCGATATATATCACCCTGGAGGAGTCCCGAGATGCGATTCTCTCCACCGCCGAGGAGAAGGGCTGGCCGTTCCGAGCGTGGAACGACGAGGGGGAGCTGGCGGTCGTCTCGATGGACCCGATCGAGATGGCGAACTCGCTGTCCTCGATCCGGAACGACATCTCCCGGCTGGTCGAGGAGTTCGACGCCGACAGGCTGGTGCTCGACTCGGTCTCGCTGCTGGAGATGATGTACGACCACCCCGCTCAGCGCCGGTCGGAAGTGTTCGATTTCGCCCGGTCGCTCAAGCGCGCGGGCGTGACGACGATGCTCACATCGGAGGCGAGCAGCGATGACGCCTACACCTCCCGTTACGGGATTATCGAGTATCTGGTCGACGCGGTGTTCATCCTCCAGTACGTCCGGCCCTCGGATTTCCGCGAGACGCGGCTGGCCGTCGAGATTCAGAAGATCCGCGATGCCAACCACTCCCGGGAGACCAAACCCTACGAGATCACGAACGACGGCATCTCGGTGTACCGGCAGGCGAACATTTTCTGACTCAACCGTTCGCGGTGACGGCCAACCGCGAACGTGTCTCACCAAATCGCGGTGACGGCCAACCGCGAACGTGTCTCACCAAATCGCGGTGACGGCCAACCGTGAGAGGGTGCCCCTTTCGACGGAATCGGAACACCCCACCTTATTTTTCAGGGGGCAGAAGGAGCCAGCAAGAGCCGGCTATGGCCAACGAGATCCTCAAACGGTTGCTACGGCGGCTGTTCAACCGGCAGTTCAGACCCTCGGACGTCGCTCAGCAGGTCGTTGGCGGGTTCCTACTCGCTGGACCGTTCGTCGTCACCGAGGAGGTTTGGGACCTTGCGAGGGCAATGAACAACGTCCAGTGGGCGATCATCATCGCCATCGTCTTCGCCATCGGCTGGGGGGCGCTCTACCGCGCAGATAACGACCGGGATATCGACGAGGAGACGGAGGTCGTGGGGATACCGTTCCGGTTTCTGCTGCTGATGGTCGTCTCGTATGGCTCGGTCCTGACTCTGGCGCTCGCCTTCGCCGCGCCGGAGACGTTCGGCGCGGGACCGGTTCAGACCGCAAAAGCGGTAAGCATCGGCGCCGTCTTCTCAGTCGTCGGGGCGGCGACTGCCGACAGTCTGTTCTAAAACCCTCTCGCGGTGACGGCCAACCGCAGGAGTGTAAAACCCTCTCGCGGTGACGGCCAACCGCAGGAGTGTAAAACCCTCTCGCGGCGAGGAGCCCCCATCCAACTCTCGAGTGCGCTGAGAAGCGACGACGGAATTAAATCCCCGTCCCGGCTATCCTGCGGTAGTGAGCGCGACAGTCGAGACGCGTCGGGACCCCCCCGGTGAGGAGAGCCACGAAGCAGAGGCTTGGGCGCTGAAAGAGCGCATCCGAAAGGAAGAAGGGGTGCTGAAACAGCGCCGGGGCTTCTTCAGCGACGCGTATCGGCGTGCCAGTTGCCGCTTGCTGTTCGTCGATGACGAACTCGCCGGCTTCGTCACCGCGCGCCGCGACGGCTACATCCTCTTTCTCGCCGTCGCCCCCAAACACCGCGGTGAAGGGTACGGCGAGCAGCTGGTCGCGTCAGTCGCCCGGGACCACGACTCGGTCAGCTGCCACGCACGCGCGAGCAACGAGGACGCGTTGGGGTTCTACCAGCACATTGGCTTCGAGATCGTCCGTCGCATCGATGGCTACTACGAGGACGGTGGCGACGCCTACTACCTGAAACTGGGCGAGGACCGCTCGCTCTCGGAGAAGCTCTCGGAGTTGGTTCGGCGGTAAGCACCGACCGTTTGCTGCGGGCCGGCTTCGCTGCCCCTGGCAAACGCTCGACGGAAACTCTGCGAGCTCGCGTTGGTTGGCTCTTGACCTCGCTACGGCGAGTGAATCGGCGACGTTCCGGGTCCTTCGGACCGCTCGGTCGCCGGATGCTCGTAGTTGCTGTTTTCCACGCGGCAGAAACAGCCAGTGGGAAGATTCTGTCGTCGCGAACCGGAGCCGGCAGTAGGTCGCCCAGCCGGGTCGTCTCCGTAGCCCCAGCACGTGGCTGTGGCAGGTTGTGCACCGCGACGGGTCGCTCGCCGTGAGTTGGCTAACACAGCCACGGCATCGG
>NZ_JAZKRY010000115.1:0-7467 GCF_036626355.1 Halolamina sp.
ACTTCCACTCGTGGTGGGCCAGGTCGCGGGTCGTGTACAGCGAGGTGCCGTCCGACCGGAGGAAGACGAACGGCTTCTCGATTCTGTACCCCTCCAGGTCGAGCTGCCAGGCCCCCTCTTCCAGCGTCGCCTCGTCACGATCCTGTAACCGGCGAACCACGTCGTCGGCGTCGCCGTTGCGGATGAACCGTGTCTCCTTGACGAACTCGTCGAACTCCGCGGGGAGCCGTGCGAGGCTCTCGCTCATCCCGGCCAGAACCGTGTCGACGACCTCACTGACGCGCTCGTAGGTCTCGTCGTCGCCGTTCTCCAGGCCGCGCATGATCGTCTCGATCTCCTCCTCGGCGGCGGCGACGGCAGCCTCGTCCGCCTCCTCCAGATACGCGTTCCCCTTGCGGTAGTAGCGCACCAGGTCGTAGTCGGGCTTCTCGCGATCGGGGTCGGGGAGGTCGGCCTCGTCGAAGCGCTCGTAGGCCCAGGTGAACACTGCCATCTGGCGGCCGGCGTCGTTGACGTAGTAGTGGCGCTCGACATCGTAGCCGGCGTACGCCATCGCGTTGGCGATCGCGTCGCCGATGATGGGGTTGCGCGCGCGGCCGACGTGGACGGGGCCCGTCGGGTTCGCGGAGGTGTGCTCGACGACCGCCGACTCACCCTTGGGCGGGCGCTGGCCGAACGCCTCGTCCGTGGCGGCCTCGAGCGTATCGGCGTAGTAGTCGTCACTCGGCGTGAAGTTGAGGTAGGGTCCCTGCGTTGAGACCGCGCCGAGGTAGTCGTCGGCCGAGACGTCGACCTCGGCGGCGAGTTCGGCGGCGACGGCGGGCGGCGGCGACTCCAGTTCGCCGGCGAGCCGGAACGCGACGCTGGAGGCGAGGACGGCGTCGACGCCCTCCGGTGGCTCCTCGATGCCGAGGTCGTCGGTCGGCAGGTCGCGGGCGTCGAGGGCGGCCCCAACGGCGTCCTCGACCGCAGACCGGAACTCGATGAACATGGTTCGCGGTTCCGGCCGGTGGATAAAGGGGCTTCCGAAGTGGTCGAACCGTGGTCGCCCACGAGCGCGTCTCCTCACTGGAGTCCAACAACCAGGGCGAGCGGGTCCTCGGCGCCAGCCAAAGCGGGCGTCACTCCCAGCAGGCCGGTCCAAGCGACGGCGCGACTTGGGAAGCCACCAACAGCTCGACCGGGAACACACGGCTTGCCGCCGAGTGACAGTTGTACCGGCAAGTATCATCCCGTTTCTGGGACGCATCACGTATTCAGTATCGTTAAGGGAGTCGGCTCGTAAGCGTGACGTATGCAAGAGACGACGCCAGCGGTTGGCGCCGACGGCCTCGCCGCGCTGAAGGCGATCGGCCTCGAGGGGGGCCTCGCCGGGGACGTGAAGATCTCCTGTGCGGGGCTCGCCGAGACGCTCGGCGCGTCGAGTCAGACCGCCTCCCGCCGCCTCCAGCGCCTGGAGGAGGCGGACCTCATCGAGCGCGAGGTCGTGAACGACGGCCAGTGGGTCGTGATGACCGACCCCGGCGAGGCCCGTCTTCGGGCGGAGTACGCCGACTACCGGCGACTGTTCGACGAGAGCGCCGAACTCACCCTGACCGGAGCCGTCACCGGCGGGATGGGCGAGGGGCGCCACTACATCTCGCTCCCAGGATACAAACGCCAGTTCAAGCAACGACTGGGCTACGAGCCCTATCCTGGGACGTTGAACATCGACCTGAACGAGCGCAGCGTCCGGATCCGCGGCGAGCTCGCCGCCATCGAGGCGGTTCCCATCGACGCCTGGGAAGACGAGGGGCGGACGTACGGCTCGGCTTCCTGTTACGTCGCGACTGTCGAGGGGAACGGCCGGACGTTCGAACCGACACACGTCATCGTGCCCGACCGCACCCACCACGACGAGGACCAGATCGAGGTCATCGCTCCCGAGATGCTGCGCGACGAACTGGGGCTCGCGGACGGTGACGAGCTCACCGTGCGCATCGAGGAGAGATGAGCTCCGGTCGTACCGACGCCGTCGACGCCGTCGAGGCGGCGGTCGCGGCGTTCCAGCGCGGCGAGCCGGTGCTCATCCACGACGCAGCCGACCGGGAGGGCGAAGTGGATATCGTCTACCCCGCCGTGGATGCCGACGCCGATGCGATGACGCGACTGCGTAACGACGCTGGCGGGCTGGTCTGTGTCGCCGTCTCCGACGCCGTCGCGGAGGCCTGGAACCTTCCCTTCCTCGCCGAGGCGCTTTCACACCCGGCCGCCGAGAGCGATCATCTGGATTACGACGCCCGCTCGTCGTTCTCGCTGCCGGTGAACCATCGCGAGACGTTCACCGGCATCACCGACGACGACCGCGCGCTGACCACGAGCGAACTGGGACGGGCCGCCGCGGCGGCCGTCGCCGGCGAGTTCGACGCCGATGCGTTCGCCGAAACGTTCCGCTCGCCGGGCCACGTGAACCTGCTCCGGGGCGCACCCGACCTGCTGGCAGACCGACAGGGCCACACGGAGCTCGGACTGGCCCTCGCAGCCGCCGCCGGACAGCCGCCCGCTGTGGTGGTCTGTGAGATGCTCGACGACGAGACCGGCGGCGCCGTCTCGCCCGCCGCTGCCCGGGCGTACGCCGAGCGCAACGGTCTGACCTACGTCGAGGGTCGTGACCTGCTGACCCGACTGGGCTGACGTTTTTCTGGCGAATTTAAGACCCCGCCGGACAGAAAGACCGTGTATGAGCGCCTTCGAGGAGATGGCGGCGGACGGCACCATCTGGATGAACGGCGAGTACGTCGACTGGGAGGACGCGACCATCCACGTGCTCAGCCACGCGATGCATTACGGCACCGGGATATTTGAGGGCGTGCGCGCCTACGACACCGAGGAGGGGACCGCGGTGTTCCGCTGGGAGGAGCATCTGGATCGGTTCTACAGCTCCGCGAAGCCCTACGACATGGAGATTGGGCACACCCGCGAGGAGCTGACGGAGGCGACGATGGAGGTCCTGCGGCGGAACGACCTCGAGTCCGCGTACATCCGGCCGCTGGCGCACTACGGCTACGATTCCTTGGGCGTCTCGCCGGGTGACTGCCCGACCGATGTGACTGTCGCCGCCTGGCCGTGGGGCGCGTATCTCGGCGAAGAGGCCCTGCAGAACGGTATCAAGGTGAAGATCTCCTCGTGGCGCAAGCACGCCTCCAGCCAGATTCCGACCAACGCCAAGACGACGGGGCTCTACGTCAACAGCATGCTCGCCGGCGAAGAGGCACGCCGGAACGGGTTCGCGGAAGCGATCGTGCTGAACAAGGAGGGGAACGTCGCCGAGGGGCCCGGCGAGAACCTCTTTCTCGTCCGCGACGGCGAGCTCTTCACGCCGGGGCTGAGCGAGTCCATTCTCGACGGTATCACGCGGGACACGGTCATCACGCTCGCCGAGGAGCGTGGGTACACGGTCCACGACACCGTGAGCATCTCGCGTGGGGAGCTCAACACCGCCGACGAACTGTTCTTCACCGGCTCGGCCGCCGAGGTCACGCCGATTCGCCAGGTGGATAACGTGGAGATCGGGAGTGGGACGCGGGGGCCGATTACGGAGGAGCTCCAGAGCGCGTTCTTCGACCTGGTTAACCGGCGGACGGACGACCACGAGGAGTGGTTCACGTTCGTTTAGAGTAGCTTAGCTGTCTTTTCGGTTTTTGCGAGGTTCGTCGGGTAGTGAAAGCTGGGTGACTGGGACGGTTTTCCAGCGACTTTGACATCCTCCCCGCCCTGAAGGACGAGGCTTTCTCCTTGTGTTTCCGTAACCACCCACCCACCAACACCGCGGAGTTCCCAGGGACTCTGGGACCGCACCGCCTTCGGCCCCCCGGCCACAGGTCCTCCCCAGCCGGCTCGCTCAGGCTAACCCTTCGCGAGCCCCTCGCGCGGAGTCGCACCACGAGGGCGCTCCCGCTTCGCGCCACCGCCGCCGCGAATGCGGTGCAGTTGGCAGCGCGCGGGGTGGTGTGGGGACTCGGCGCTGTGCCGGGTCGTGCCCGGCACCCTGCGGTCTCATTGTGCAAGCCCACTCCGCGGTCCTGTTCGCAGTCTAGTTACCGTTCGCAGTCTCGAATCTCCAATCACCAGAGCCACAGACGGATCCACCTATCGAATCGCTTCGAAACCCTTACCAGCGAATCCGAAGTATCAACGTGTAACTCGCTGGTCGACGGGACGCCAGTGGGCACCCGATAGCTCGGGACGAAATGTGGTCGGCAGGGCGCGACGCGCCCCCGGAAGGCGGCGGAGCCGCCGACACCGACTGAATCGCAAGCGCCCGCAACAACAATGGCACGAAGCTTCTACTCCCACATCAAGGACGCGTGGAAGGACCCCGGCGACGGTAAGCTCGCCGAACTGCAGTGGCAACGAAAACAGGAGTGGCGCACCCAGGGCGCCATCGAGCGCATCGAGCGCCCGACTCGCCTCGACAAGGCCCGCGAACTCGGCTACAAGGCCAAGCAGGGCATCGTCGTCGTCCGCGTCGCCATCCGGAAGGGCGGGGCCCGGAAGCGCCGACACAAGGCCGGTCGCCGCTCGAAGCGCCAGGGCGTCAACCGCCTCGGCCGCCGGACCTCGATCCAGCGCATCGGCGAGGAACGCGCCTCGCGCAAGTACCCGAACCTCCGCGTGCTGAACTCCTACTGGGTCGGTGAGGACGGCTCCCAGAAATGGTTCGAAGCGATTCTCGTGGACCCCGAACACGCAGCCATCCAGAACGACGACGACCTGAACTGGATCTGCAACGACGACCACACCGGTCGCGCGTTCCGCGGCCTCACGAACGCCGGCAAAGCCAACCGTGGCCTCAACAACCGCGGGAAAGGTGCGGAGAAGGTCCGCCCGAGCGTTGCGGCGGGCGACCGCGGCGGGAAGTAACACCAATCACGTTACCGAGAGCGTCGCTCTCGTTCGCCAGCCAGCACGGGACACGTTCTGGCGACGGCTCAGGACCTGTCGCAACCTCCGTGCGATCCACCTATTGAACAGGAACACGAGTGTTGCAGGTGTCGGCATTCCAACCGCCGCGACGACGATGAGGAGAGAGGTGGTGAATCAGTAGTCCGGAATATCGTGTGAAACGGCCTTTCCCGATCAGCAAAAGATAGAAGACTTCTCTCCGAAGGGAGAGAACATGGTCGACAGTAGCGAGGACGACGATTACCAAGAATCTCTCCGTGAACAGATCCGCAAAGCCGTGGCGGAGAGTTCGGAGAGAGAGCTTATCGAGATCGATTTCTCCGGCCCCCAGGTTACAGTCGTCGTCGACGACGAGTCGAAGGCGTTCGCCGGCGGGGAGCATCTGGAGTGGTCGTATCTCGGGCCGGTCGAACAAGACCGATGAGTGCTGGGTCGGCCATGTCGATCCGCGAGGCCATCGTCGAACGGCTCAGCGTGCGGTAGCCCGGTCCGACCGCGGATCGCCGGCTACTCCCCGATTTTCACGACCTGCTTCCCGATGTTCTCGCCCTCGAACAACCCGACGAACGCGTCGGGAGCGTTCTCCAGCCCCTCGGTCACCGTCTCCCGGTAGGCGATCTCGCCGTCGGCGACCCACTCACGCAGGTCCGCGGTCGCCTGGGCCCACCGCGGCGCGTAGTCGCCGACGAGGAGCCCCTGGACGCGGGCACGGGTCTGGATGAGTTTCCCGAGTTTTCGGGGGCCTGTCGGTGTCTCCTCCTCGTTGTAGAGCGCGATCTGCCCACAGATTGCGACGTGGGCGTCGACGTTCAGCTTCGTGAACACCGCGTCCGTGATGGGGCCGCCGACGTTGTCGAAGTAGCCGTCGACGCCCGCCGGCGCCACCTCGTCCAGCGCGTCGCCGTAGTCCTCGGTGTCGGCGTAGTTGATGCAGGCGTCGAAGCCGAACTCGTCCTCGACGACCGCGCATTTCTCGTCGCTGCCAGCGAAGCCGACGACGGTGGCGCCCTGGAGTTTGGCGAGCTGGCCGACGACGGAGCCGACCGCCCCTGCAGCGGCGCTGACGACCACCGTGTCGCCGGCGCGAGGTTCGAGCACCTCACGCGTCCCGAAGTAGGCTGTCCGGCCGGGCATCCCGAGCACGCCCAGCGCCGTCGATTCCGGGAGCTCGCCGACGGTGACGCGTTGGAGGTCGCTCCCATCAGCGATGTGGTAGTCGGCCCACGTCATGTTCCCGACGACGAGGTCGCCCTCGTCGAACTCAGTGCCGTGCTCCTCGACGACCGTTGCGACGGCGCCGCCGCGCAGGGGCTGGCCGACCTCCCAGGGGTCGGCGTAGGACTCGCCGGCGCGCATCCGCCCGCGCATGTACGGATCGACGGAGAGATAGCGGAGTTCGAGCAGCGCCTCGCCGGGGCCGGGGCCGTCGAGTTCGACCTCCCGCAGGTCGAAGGTGTCCTCGTCCGGCATGCCCTCGGGTCGCTCAGCCAGGTGGTAGCGATTGGTCGTGACCATATCGGGTACAGACCGGGCAGACACAAGGATGCTCTGGACGTGACAGACCGCGCTCACCGCAGCGCGATCGGTCGTGTGACGCCGTCGGCCGCTGGCCGTGACCTTATGCCCGGCCGGACCCGAACGGCCAGTATGACCGACCTCTCACTCGATGCGACGCAGTTAGACCGCTACTCCCGGCATATCATCCTCGAGGAGGTGGGACCGGAGGGCCAGAAGAAGCTGCTCGAGGCCAGCGTCCTCGTCGTCGGCGCGGGCGGGCTCGGCGCCCCGGTCATCCAGTATCTCGCGGCCGCGGGCGTGGGAGAACTCTGCATCGTCGACGACGACGTCGTCGAGCGTTCGAACCTCCAGCGCCAGGTCATCCACCGCGACGCCGACGTCGGGACACCGAAAGTCGAGAGCGCGGCGGAGTTCGTCGCCGCGCTCAACCCTGACATCGACGTCGAGCCCATCCACCGGCGTGTCGAGCCCGGTGAGGCCCAGGAGCTGGTAGCTGAGTACGACGTGGTCGTCGACTGCTCGGACAACTTCCCGACCCGATATATGCTGAACGACGCCACCCAGATCGAGGGCGTGCCGCTGGCCCACGGTGCCATCTACAAGTTCGAGGGGCAGGTCACCACGCTCACACCGAAGGGGCCCTGCTACCGCTGTCTGTTCCCCGAAGCGCCCGAGCCCGGCACCGTACCGGACTGTGCGACGACGGGCGTCCTCGGCGTGCTCCCCGGGACTGTCGGCTGCATCCAGGCCACAGAGGCCGTCAAACTGCTGCTCGGGCTGGGTGACCCGCTCGAGGAGCGCCTGCTGTTCTACGACGCGCGCGAGATGAGCTTCGAAGCCGTTCCCTATCAGCGGAACCCCGACTGCCCGGTCTGTGGCGAGGGCGGCATCGACTCCGTTGCCGGCGTGGAGTATTCCGGTGGCTGCCAGGTGCGGGGCGACTGATCGTCGCGGCGATGGTCGGCCGCGGCGGACAACTGATCGTCGCGGCGATGGTCGGCCGCG
>NZ_JAZKRY010000116.1:0-7456 GCF_036626355.1 Halolamina sp.
CAACACCCCGGAGACCGCTTCCGAGGTGTAGTTCCAACACCCCGGAGACCGCGCTGTACGCACTGAAGAACACGTTCGGCGAGAGAGCTACCCCGCTGACGAACGGGTTCGACGTATGCTCTCACCGAACCGGCCAGGGGTTTCGGCCCGCCAACGGAACTCACAAGTGCTCGCGCGCTCCAAAGTTGGCCAATGAAGCGCCCCAGTTACAGACAGTTCGCGCTGTTTGCCACCGCTCTCACAGGGACGCTCGTCGCGCTGGGTGTCTACACCGCGGCGACCGGCGCGGGGCTGGCCTGCTCCCAGCAGTGGCCGCTCTGTGACAACGGACTCCTCCCACAGACACTCCCGAGTTTCATCGAATGGTTCCACCGCCTGGTGGCGATGGTGACCGGGTTCGTCATCATCGGCGTCGTCGGCGCCGCATGGGTCGGCGATCAGTCCCGCCGGACGTCGCTGTTCGCGACTGCCGCACTGGTGCTACTCCCGCTCCAGATCTCGCTGGGTGCAGTGACGGTGACGCTGAACGGCGCGATTCCGGGCGGCTACTCGGTCCCAACGCAGGCAGCCCACCTGCTGGTCGCACTCGGCATCTTCACCTCGCTGACGCTCGTGACGCTCTCGGCGATGCGAGGGCACTACCGCCGTTCAGCCATGGAACGCAGTCGCATCGCGCTGCTGGCGGTTCTCGTGCTCCTTCCGGTCAACGCCGTCATCGGCCGGGTATCGCCGCTTGTTGACTACACCGAGGGGGCCCAGGCGCTGTTCGCCCTCACTGCGCTGGCGATGTTCGCCACTCTCGTCGCCGCGACAGTCTGGCTCCCGATGACGGCTGTCGCGCGCTACCGCCCGGCGCTTGGCGTCGCACTGGGGTCGGTGTTTTTCGTGACGCTGCTGGGCCGGGACCTGCTGCCCTACACCTGGACCGTCCATCTGGTGAACTGGTTGCTCTACGCCGTCGCGTTCGTGGCTGTCGTCGCCGTCGCGTACGCGGCCCACACGGCGCCACGGGACGGTCGCTCGGTGATAGCCTGAGCCGCCGACTCGCCCGCAACCCTCTTGCCCCGCCCTCGCGACGGCCTGCTCATACAGCGGTCTCGCCGTACGGTGCTCGCTGCGCTCCCACTGGTTCTCGCGGGCTGTGGGCGCTCGCTCCGGACGAACGTCGTCCCGGGTGGCCTGTATCTCGAGGACCGACGCCAGCAGGCGGTGACCGTCACCGTTCGACTGCGAATCGACGATGGCGGAATCACCGCCGAGGCGACAACTGTCGACTAACCGCACAGCAGGGGGAGAGCCCGGCGTTCGTGTTCAGCTCGCGATTGGCCAGCCGAACGGGAGACTTTCGGTCAGTAGCGCCAGTGCCGGTGGCACGCACGAGCAACAGGTCCGGGCCGTCGACGAGGAAAATTATCGACGGCAGTGCGGATCGGGATAGCCAAAGCAGTGCGGCCCCGACAGTTGGGACCGATGCCGAATTGGTCGTTGGCGAGAGCCGGGACACACCCCATCGGTTCCGTAAGTCAGCGTAACCTCACGCTCGCTCAGGGAGTCGAAACCACAAGCGTGCTCGATTCTCGATCCGGATGCAGCGTAGTAACGACCCCCGCGTCGGAACCTGTCAGACGAAGTCCGAGAGCCCCGCCTGGGAGTCGTCAGTGCTCTCCTCGTCGACATCAGCACCATCGTCGTCGTCAGCCGCGGCGGCCTGTGGCTCGGACTCACCCGCATCCGGGGACTCCTCCGGGTCGTCGCCGTCGTCATCACCGCTCGTCTCGCGTGGGGCCCCCGCAAACGCGCCGCCAGCGTGCGCTTCGAGCGCGTCTTCCCGGAGTTCTTCGGCGTCCTCGACGATACCCTGGACCTTGTTCGTGGACTCACCGCTCCCGGAGACGGCTGAAAGCGCCGACTCGTCGAACTGGAAGTAGGCGGTGACGGCGACGGCCAGTTCGCGCGGTTTACAGTGGTGGATGGCCGCCGAGAGGAACGGCAGGATCTCCCGGCGAGCGGTCTCGATACTCGTGCCCTCCGCGTCGGCGACCTTTCGACAGATTTCGTCGATAGTGGCGTCCGAGGAGGGCCACATCTGCGGGCGACCGCCGTACTGTGTCCAGCCGCCGCGGGTTTCGTCGTGGGAAGCGGCGACGCCGGCGGCGACGTTGTCGGTGACGTAGCGCCAGTAGGAGTAGTTCTGCGTGGCGAGTACGCGGCCCAGCCAGCGGTCGGCGTTGGCGAGGAACTCGTAGGCCCGGACGGTCTCCCCGGGGTCGTAGACCTTCATCACCTTGTCCTCGACCCACGCCGTCAGGTCGTCGGGCGTCTCGTCGGCGTCGTAGGCGGTGTAGAGCGCCTCCTGTGCGGATTTCTCTTTCAGGATCGCGTCCAGGACGGTGAAGATGCCGACCGTCGTATCACGGGCACCCATCACGACGTCATCGACAGTGAGTTTCTCCTTTCCCTCGGCGGTCGCCTGGAGGTCCTTCACTGCACCCCGGAGATCGCCGCTGTTGGCGTCAGCGATGCGCTGGAGCGCGTCGGCGTCGAACTCGATTTCCTCCTTTCGGCAGATATCCCGGAGCACCGGGACGATCGAACGCGCCGAGACGTCGCGGAACTCGATGTCCTGACAGGCGTTGCGCAGCCCGCGGCTCATCTCGTAGAACTCGTTGGCGATGAGCACGATAGGCTGGTTCGCCCCCTTCACGAGGCTCGTCACGGCCTGTGCGCCCCCACGGTCGTAGTTGCCGTGGATGTTGTCGGCCTCGTCGACGATGACGAGCTGGCGCCCCGAGACGCCCTCCTCACTCCCGCCGAGGGTGGTGTTGCGCGCGGCACGGCCGGCAAACCGCTCGATCGCGTCGGCGGTTCGCTGGTCTGAGGCGTTGAGTTCGACCGTCTTCCAGCCCATATCTGCCGCGAGCGCGTGAGCCGCGGACGTCTTACCCACACCGGGGCTGCCGTAGAGAATGACCGCCTCCCCGTGGTCGTCCCACGTCTTCCCCCACTCCTCGAAGGCGTCGCGGGCTTTGTTGTTCCCCCGCACCTCCGAGAGCGTCGAGGGGCGGTAGGATTCGGTCCAGTCAGCCATTATCGAAGGGAGGGGTGTGGCGCGTTTAGTGGTTGCGGAGCACCGGATGGGTTCCGCCGCTTCCCGGGGTTTTTTCAGAACGACTCGACGGTCCGGCCCTCACTGACGACCGAACACCGCCCGACGCGGACGGGAGCAGCGAGTCGACTGCCGGAGTCGGTGAGCCGACCACGGCGGTGGCGAGCTAACAGCCGGCCAAGCCAGCGATGTCGGGCCACGCCAAGATGCCCTCAGCGAACCCCCCTCGCCCGGCGACGACGTGTCGGAGCTCCACGTCAAGACGATGCGCGAGCAGGACGAGCGGCTCCGGGGAGCGGTGGCTCCGCCCGGGCAACACGCCGGCAGTCCACACTATCCACCACACCGCCCAGCATTTCGGCTGTCTGGGCTTTGTTGCGCCTTCGGCGTCCTCGGGCTCTGGCTCCACGCTATCGAGATACTGGGGATTACGGCTAAGTGCGGGTTCGCATTCGAGCCACCGCAGCTCTCCCCGGCTGTCGGCTACTTTCTCCTGAACTGGGTCGGCTTCATCGTCATCGGCTACTTCGCCGACGGCATCGGCCGCCAGAAGGCCGACGAGAACTTCACCGACTGGACCGGCAAACCACCCAACTACGAGACGTTCGTCGGCTGAAATGAGCAGGACGCCGACGACATCCTCGGGGTCACCGACGATACCGAGCGCGACGGCTGAATCCGTGAGAGCGGGGCGCATACCCGAGATAGCCTTTTTCAGCCGGACGACAACCGTCCAGCCATGCTGCCGGAGATCGTCGAAACTGAGCGGCTCAGACTCGAGCCCCGGACGCCGGAGTACGTCGACCCGCTCGCGGCCTACGAACACTGCAAGGAGGGTGCGCCGAACATCGACGAGGTGACCGAACACGTGCCCTGGAGCCCGCACAAACACCCGAAGGAGACCCTCGCGTTCCTCGAACGCGGCGTGGAGATGCGGGAGGACCACGAGGCCGCGGAGTTCGTCGTCCGTCCGAAGCAGGGCGAACATGGCGCGGGCGAGATCGCGGGGTTCACCGGCGTGGATTTGGACTGGGAGAGAGACGCCGCCGAACTCGGCTGCTGGTTCCGGAAACCGTTCTGGGGCCGGGGCTACTCCGGCGAGCGCGCACTGGCCCTGGCCGAGCTCGCGTTAGAGGCTCTGGATTTCGAGATCCTCACGGTCCGTCACCACGTGGATAACGAGAACTCCGAACGCGCCATCGAGAGGTATATCGACCGGATGGGCGGTCGGCGGGAGGGGGTGCTACGCAACGTCGGCCTCGAAAGCATCGACAACGGCGGCGGCGTCGACGGGGTGCGCTACACCGTCAGCCAGGCGGAGTACCGGGAGGCCGACCCGGACCACGAAGTGACGTTCCGCGATGTCGACGGCGAGCCGTGGCCATGAGCGATGACCGACCACCCGACTGCGACGCGCTGTTCCCCGAAACAATCGAGACAGACCGGCTTCGACTGGAGCGGGTCGACCCCGCTTCGCCGACTGCCCTGGAGATGTACGAACACTGGCGACAGGGTGCGCCGAACATCGAGGAGACAACGGAGTACGTCACGTGGGGACCCTACAGCCACCCCAAGGGTGTCGCGGAAACACTGGACCGGGCACTGGGCCACGTCGAGGACGCGGAGGGGTCCATGTATGTCGTTCGGGCGGCTGAAGCAGGCGGCGAGTTCGCTGGCACGACCGGGTTGAGCGTCAACTGGGATTGTCAACGCGGTGGGCTCGGCATCTGGCTCCGGAAACCGTTCTGGGGACGTGGGTACTCCGGTGAGCGGGCGGACGCGTTGCTCGAACTCGCGTTCGCGCGGCTGGACCTCGACAGCGTCTCAGTCGCCCACTTGCCCGATAACGAGAACTCCAAACGCGCCATCACGAAGTACATCCGGCGCCACGGCGGGCGCTGTGAGGGGACGTTCCGGAACTTCGTCACCGACGAGGGGGGAACCGTCCACCACGTGTGCAACTACTCGGTCAGCCAGCGGGAGTGGGCCAAGGCCGACGGGACACTGACGGCAGTTCAGTTTCACGACTGACCGCTCCCAACCCGTGCTCAGAGTTCGCGGGCGACCATCTCGCCCCAGTGCTCGAAGCCATGGCGCTCGTAGAACGCCTTCGCGCGGTCGTTCTCCCTGTCCACGTCGAGCACGAACCGCTCCAGCGGGAGCTCCTGGTCACGCGCGAAGGCGACCGCCGCGTCGATCAGGTCGTCGGCGACGCCGGTCCCGCGGTAGGCAGGCGAGAGGTAGAGTTCGTTCAGCACGGCGGCGTCCCAGATGAACCGGTGGGACTCAGGGAGGACGAACACGTAGCCGGCGACCGCATCCGCCGGTCCAGCAGACGGGTCCTCGGTAGCGGTTTCGTCGACGGCCACTGTGACGCAGCGCTCGTCCGCCCCGACACAGCGCTCGACCCACTCGAGCCACGCCTCGCGGTACTGTTCGTCGAGTTTCCCCTCGTACTTCGTCTCCTTCTTTTCGCCGCCGGTACCCGACCCGAGCCCGAGTTCGAAGTCACGTTTTCGCTGCCAGAGACCCGCTTCGTCAGGCGGTTCGTAGGGACGTATCTCCATACCGGCGGTGAGTCACCGCCGGCTGTTGAGGCTGTCGCTCCGGCGGACCTGCCACGTCCGGACGCCGACGGAGACCGTCGAGAGCAGTACCACCATCAGCTGCCAGCCCGCGGTCACCACCGGGAACGTGCGCTCGACCGGCCCCTCCTGCTCCGTCCACGGTTTCGGGTCGGCGCCGGTGCTGTACCGGGTGTTGTCGGTCGTGCTCGCTGGTTTCTCCGGCGAGAGGTCGACGAACGTCTGGACGATCCCCCGCTGGTCCGAGAGCAGGAGCTCCCCGTTGACCGTGTAGAACTGATCGTGGAGCGGCCAGAACGCGTTGACGCCGTTGGTGAACAGATCCGGGAGGATGCCGCCGGCGGCCAGGCCCACGACGGCGACAGCGGCGACGTAGCCCGCGTCGGGGCCGAACCGCTCGCCGAGCCACGAGCGGTCGGAAACCTGGTTGTCCCAGTAGAGCCCCGCCGCGAGTACCGTCGGGAGGAGGAGCGTGTGAAGCGCCGAGCGATGGGCGCCGCCGACGAACGTTGTGAGAACGGAATCGAGGTCGGGAATCGCGGCGGCGACGAGCACGACGGCGATGGCTCTGGGGGTGAAGCGGTCGCCGAGCAAGGCGGCGCCGACCAGGCCGCCGATTGCGACGTGAACGAGCGTCGAGGGCACAGCTGGGGGTGGGCGCTGGGACGGCAAAGCGTTTGTGTCGGTCGACCTGCCGCCCGAAGACAGCTTTCAAGGGCCAGAGACCCGCTGCATCGGGTATGGACGAACTCGACACGCCCGTGCTCGACAACCATCTCCATCTCGACCCGGAGCACGCGCGCGGGATGGACGCAGTCCGGGATTTCGCCCACCTCGGCGGCACCCATCTCCTCGTCGTCAACAAACCATCCTGGCATCTCGGCCCGGTTCCCAGTGACCCCGACGAGTTCCACCGGGCCTTCCAGGCGACGCTCGACGCCGTCGCCGACGCGACCGAACTCCTTCCCGGTCGCGCGTGGGCTGTTCTCGGCGTCCACCCCGGGCTCGTGAGCCAACTGGTCGACGACGGCCACAGCCCCGAGGAGGCCGCGGAGCTGATGCGTGCCGGCCTCGATATCGCCGCGGAGTACGTCACCGATGGCGGCCGAACGTCGCCGCCATCCGAGGGGGCCGATGGCGGCCGAACGTCGCCGCCATCCGAAGGGGCCGATGGCGGCCGAACGTCGCCGCCATCCGAGGGGGCCGGCGGGCGCGCGCTGGCCCTGAAAACCGGACGCCCCCACTACGAGGTGAGCGACGCGGTGTGGGACGCCTCGAACGCGGTGCTGAAACACGGGCTCGCACTCGGCGCCGAACACGACTGTGCGGTCCAACTCCACACCGAGGGGGCCGACCATCTGACTGAAATCGCCGAGTGGGCCGAGGCCCGCGGGCTACCGAGCGAGCGCGTCGTGAAGCATTACGCCGGTGGGACGCTCGTTGGGCCGACGCCGAGCGTGATGAGCGAGAAAGCGCGCCTGGAGCGGGCCGTCGAGGCGGACGAGCCGTTCCTGATGGAGACCGACTACGTCGACGACCCCGACCGGCCGGGCGCGGTGCTCGGACCGAAAACTGTGCCGCGGCGAGTTCGCTGGCTGCTGGCGGAGGGCCACGACGACGCCGTCCACCGCGCGCACGTCGAGACGCCCAGGCTGGTGTACGGCATCGACACCGTGAGCACGCTTGACTCCACCGAATAACCCGCGCTGCGCGTTTCATAGTGATTACTGCGAGTCTGTCCCGCCGTGACCATCCGTGTCGGTGA
>NZ_JAZKRY010000117.1:0-7251 GCF_036626355.1 Halolamina sp.
CCGAACAGCGAGCGGAGCGACCGGCTCCGGACGCCACACTCCTCGAGGAACTCGCAGCTGCCGCATTTCGCGTCGTTCGAGAGCCGCGGCGGCGGGCCGTCCAGCGATCGAACAGTCCCGAGCGCCTCTCGGTAGCGGGCGGCCCGGCGAGCGGTCAGCCTGACCCGCCGGACGACGCCGACGGCCGGATACTCGACCAGCGCGCGCGGCACCTCCCGCTTCCGTTCCCAGGCGAGCGCCTTGGCCAGCCCGACCGCCCGGATGGCCTGTGGCTCCCAGACGCCCTGGGGTGGCGGGACACCCCCAGAGACGAGCGTTGGGACCGGTGGCCCATCGTCACCGCCCCACTGCACAGCCGCCCCATCGAGCAGTTTGTGTGCCACGCCGCGGCAGTCTTTCCCCGTCAACAGCGCGTCGCGGACCAGCGGGTCGACGATGGCCGCCCAGTTCGGAGAGGCTGCGAGCTGTTCGAGGTTTGCCCGGAACTCCGACGGGTCGACAGCGAGAGGCAGCGACGAGAGCCGCTCGTCGGCGGCATCCCGGAGCGCAGGGTAGCGGAAGGCGAGCTCGCGGCGCTCACGGACCTCCTCGGGCGGTTCGAACGAGTCCTCCGTTCGCGCGTAGTAGAGCTGTCGGGGGCAGTAGACGGCTCGCCCGAGCGCGCTGGCGGCGACGAGATCGTCGGCGGTCGGCATAGCCACCGGTGGTCCCGTTCTCCTACTTGAGTGCTCGGGGGAAAACGGCGAACCCGGCGCCGGTCTGGGTGGTCAGCATCGCGTTACAGCTGCGTGTTCGTCTCGATATCCTCGGCAGCCTCCTCGAGCCCGTCGTCACGGGCGGTGGCCGCGTGGCTGTCGCTCAGCTCCGTGTCGGTGAGCAGTTCGGCGAACTCGTCGACGAAGCGGTGGTTGGCCCGGGTCGAACGGAGCTCCGCCTCGGCCACCCGGGAGGAGCGTTCGACCGTCTCCATCGCAGAATCGAGACGTGCTGCACGCTCTTCGAGCGGCACGTCCTCGACGACGAGCTCCCGGAGTTGCTTGAACGGGAACGGCATGTCCCGGTCCGCATCGCAAATCAGGTGGAGGTCCATCCGCGCGGTGAACACCGTCTCCTCGGCAGTGTCGAACCGGTCAGCGAGTTCGGCGTCGCTCTCGTCGGCGTAGAACCCCACGACGAGATCCGTGAGTGTCTCGTCGTCGAGTCCCGACTCGAACGCGTACCGCTCGCGCATCCGCGCGATTAGCTCCTGGACCCGCTCGGTCGCGTCCGCCGCAGCAACGTCGCCCGAGAGCTCGCCCGGCCCCTCCTGCTGGTCCTCCGTCACCGACTCCTCGCCGGTGGTCTCCACGAAGAGCTCCTTGAGCTCTTCCGTTCGGTCATCCATGAGCTAACAGTACGTGCTGGAGCAGCAATAACACTGGGTTCAGTCCGCTAACTGGTAGGTCTCCCGTCACGTCTGCTCGGGGGTCGAGAACGGTCGCGTAACCCAACCCAGAGAACCGTATCGTCCACCGAGCGCTCGTAGTCGGCAAGATTTACGTGATCGCTGACCGGTGTGTACAGTATGCTTGCACAGACCCGGGAGACGTTCTTCACGATCTCACCGGTTGGGAAGGCCGCCTTCTACTTCCTCGCGGCCGCGACGATCCTGGTGTTCGCCGCTGGGCTCTACGAGCGGTTCCAGCGCTACACGCGGGCAAACGACGAACCCATCGCCCGCCTCGACGACCTACCGGGCCGCATCGTCGACGCTGCGAAAACCGTGCTCTCGAACGAGAACCAGTTCGACCGCGACCGCTACGCCGGCGTGATGCACGCGTTCATCCTGTGGGGGTTCCTGACGCTGTTCATCGGTACGTCCATCCTCGCCTTCGAGATGGACATCTACCGAACCCTCACTGGCACCTCGTTCTTTACGGGCGAGTTCTACCTGGCCTACTCGCTGGTGATGGACGCCATGGGCCTGCTGTTCGTCGTCGGCGTCGGCATGGCCATCTACCGGCGCTACACCGAGCGCGAGGGGCGTCTCTGGGGGAAACACACGAGCTTCGAGGACGACATCTTCGTCTGGACGCTGTTCGCCCTCGGCGTCGGTGGCTACCTGCTCGAAGGGCTGCGCATCCGCGCGACGGGGTTCCCCGACTTCGAGTCGGTGAGCTTCGTCGGTTACTTCGTCGGGATGGTCATCGAGGGCGTCGGTATCAGCACCGCGGGCGCCGAGGCGCTCTACTGGTGGGGCTGGTGGTCCCACGCGCTCATCGCATTCGGCTTCGTCGCGTTCATCCCCCTCGCAAAACCGTTCCACATGATCTCGAGTTTCGCGAACGTCGTCACCCGCGACGAGAAGGCGGGCGCGCGACTCCCCTCGGTCCCGGCGGACCTCGACGCCGAGACCGGCGCGGAATCCATCGACTCCTTCACCTGGCGGGAGACGCTGGACCAGGACGCCTGCACGAAATGCGGTCGCTGTTCCTCGGTCTGTCCGGCGAAGGCGTCCGGGCGGAATCTCGACCCGCGTGACGTGATTCTCGACCTCAAACAGTACCGCGAGTCCCTCGACACCGGCGGCGAAGAGGTCGACATTATCGCCGACGGCGGCGAAAGCGTTATCGCCGCGGAGACGATGGAGTCCTGTCTCTCCTGTATGGCCTGTATGGACGCCTGTCCCGTCGATATCGAGCATCTGAAGAGCTTCACGCGGATGAACCGCGACCTCGTCGACAGCGGGCAGGTCGCCCCCGAACTGCAGGACGTGTTCCAGGACGTGATGCGGAAAGGCAACACGTTCGGCAACCCAAACCGCACCCGCGGCGACTGGACCGACGACCTCGAGTTCGAGGTCACCGACGCCCGGGAGCAGGAGGTCGAGTATCTCTGGTACGTCGGCGACTACCCGAGCTTCGACGACCGGAACAAGAAGGTCGCCCGCGCGCTCGCCCAGGTGTTCGAGGCCGCCGACGTGAGCTTCGGCATCCTCTTCGACGACGAGAAACACGACGGCAACGACATCCGTCGGGTCGGCGAGGAGTTCCTCTACCTCGAACTCGCGGGCCACCACGTCGAGTCCTTCGCGGACTGTGAGTTCGACGAGATCGTCTGTACGGACCCCCACTCGTTCAACACCATCAAGAACGAGTACCCCGAGGTCGACTTCGCGGAGTTCGCCGACGACCCGGTGATGCCGTTCGAGTACGACGAGGAGTGGAACGCAGACGGCGAAATCGGCGTCTTCCACTGGACCCAGGTCGTCTCGGAGCTCGTCGCCGACGGCCGACTCTCGCTTTCGGGCACCGAACTCGACTACACCGTCACCTACCACGACCCCTGTCACCTCGGACGGTACAACGACGAGTACGAAGCGCCCCGACGGCTCATCGAGGCGACCGGCTGCGAACTCCACGAGATGCCACGCAGCCACGACGACTCGTTCTGCTGCGGTGGTGGCGGCGGCGGGCTCTGGATGGATTTCGACGACGAGCCCAAACCCAGCGAGGAGCGTCTGCGCGAGGGGTTGGAGGACACTGCCGCGGGCAGCGAGATCGAGAAGTTCGTCGTCGCCTGCCCCATGTGTACGACGATGTTCGAGGACGGCCGCAAGACCGGCGGCTTCGAGGACGAGATCGAGATCGTCGACGTCGCCGAACTGCTGTTCGAGGCCCTCGAGCGTAACGGCGTGCTGACGAGCAACCCGACCGGCGATACGTCGGCGGCCGCCGCCGACTGATGGCGTACACGCCGCCCGAGCGCGTCCTCGGCGTCGACTTCAGCGGCGCGAAAGACGCCGGCTCGAACATCTGGATCGCGGAGATCGACTGCAGGGATGGCCCCCAACTGGTCGGCTGTGCGCCCGCAACAGAACGGTTCGACGTCGGTTCCGACCGCGCAGTTGTCCATCGGGCGCTGACCCACCAGCTGGCCGATCTCGAGCCGAGCGCCGCCGCGGGGCTGGATTTCCCGTTCGCGCTGCCGGAGCCGGTGGTGAGCGCCGCGGACTGGGAGACGTTCATCCGAAAGTTTCCGAGCCTGTTCGCGACCCCCGCGGAGTTCCAGCGGCGCTGTCAGTCCCGCGGCGCGCTGACCGACGACGACCGGGTGCAGCACGTCCGCGCGAGCGAGGAGTCGGTGGGGGCACTCTCGCCTTACAACCGGCGGCTTCGGAGCCAGACGTTCTACGGGATTCGGGACGTGCTCCGGCCACTGGTGCTCGCAGACGTGGTTCGGGTCGCGCCGATGCAGCCTTGCTCGTCCGACCGCCCGACGCTGCTCGAGACCTACCCTGCGGCCACGCTGGACAGCCTCGACGGCGGGACGTACCGTGCCGGCTACAAGGAGTCGAGCGACGAGGGCCGCGAGCGTCGGGAGGCGAACCTCGCCGCGCTCGAGGCGGCGGCGGAGCTGACGGTATCGGCGGACGTACGTGAGCGACTGCTCGCCGATTCCGGGGGCGACGGGCTCGACGCAGTGCTCGCGGCCTTCGCCACGTGGCGCAACACCCTCGGCCCGTCGAACCTCGCAATCGAGGACGGCGAGTACGACGCGGAAGGCTACATCTACGTTTAACAACCCCACGCGCCGCACCACACGCGTTTTACCCCTCGGCCGACAAGCCAACGGTATGCCCGACCCCGGAACGCTGTCCGTCACCATCGTCGACGGCTACGTCGACGAGCCCGCCCATTTCGGGGTGCCGCCGTACATCTCCACCTACCCCCGGTTCACCGCCGGCGCACTCGTCGACGCCGGCGTCGACGCAGAGAACATCACCTACCACACCATCGACGAACTTCGCGACGATCGCATGAACTGGGGGGACGTCGCCACCGCCGACCTCTTCATCTACGTCGGCGGGATGACCGTCCCCGGGAAGTACGTCGGCGGCACGCCCGCCGAGCCAGACGAGGTGAAGGAACTGGCCTGGACCGCCAACGGCACTACCCTGCTGGGCGGTCCGGTCCGATTCGGGGTCGGCGAGGAGAACGCCGGCGCACAGGAGATGGAGCGCAAGGAACTCGACTACGAGTTCGTCGCGAAAGGCGACGTCGAGGCCGCGGCCCACGACCTCGTCGACTCCGGCATGGAGGGGTTCAACGACCGGATGCGGGACAACGAGGAACTCGACCGCTGGGCGTCGACGGGCGCGTTCATCGTCGAGCAGCACCCGAACCACCCCGACTACCTCATCGCCGAGATGGAGACCAGCCGGGGCTGTGCCTACCGCTGCTCGTTCTGTACGGAACCGCTCTACGGCAACCCAGCGTTCCGCTCCGCCGACTCCGTCGTCGAGGAGGTCGACCGGCTCTCGGACCACGGACTGGAGCATTTCCGGCTGGGTCGACAGGCCGACATCCTCGCGTTCGGCGGCGACGGCGAGGCGCCGAACCCTGACGCCATCCGGCGGCTGTACAGCGGCATCCGCGAGGTAGCGCCGACCCTCCAGACGCTCCATCTGGACAACATGAACCCCGTGACCATCACGGATTACCCGGAGGCCTCGCGGGAGGCCATCGAGACCATCGCCGAGCACAACACGCCCGGCGACACGGCCGCGTTCGGCCTGGAGAGCGCTGACCCCGTCGTCCAGGAGCAGAACAACCTGCTCGTGACTGCTGAGGAGTGTCTGGAGGCAGTCCGCGTCGTGAACGAAGCAGGTGGGTGGCGCCCGGCGGAGAACCGTCTGCCGAAACTGCTGCCGGGCATCAATCTCGTCCACGGGCTGCAGGGCGAACGACCGGAGACGTACGACCACAACCGCCGGTTCCTCCGGCAGGTGTACGACGAGGGGCTGATGCTCCGGCGCATCAACATCCGGCAGGTGATGGCCTTCGCGGGCACAGAGATGGGCGATACCGGCGCCGACATCGCCAAGGAGCACAAGGCGCAGTTCCAGGAGTACAAGCGGGCCGTGCGCGAGCAGGTGGACAACCCGATGCTCCAGCGGGTCGTCCCGCCCGGAACCGTGCTCCCGGACGTTCATCTGGAGTACCACCAAGACGGCAAGACGTTCGGTCGCCAACTCGGCACCTACCCGCTGCTCGTGGGGATTCCCGACGAGCGCGAACTCGGCACAACCATCGACATCGCCGTCGTCGACCACGGCTACCGCTCCGTCACAGGGGTGCCCTACCCGCTGGACATCAACGCCGCCTCGATGGACGAACTCACCATCGTCCCCGGCATCAACAGCGGGCGGGCGGGCGACATCGTCGTCTCCCGGCCCTACGACGCCGTCGAGGAGGTGGCCGATGGCGTCGACGCCGTCGACCTGACGAAGTTCGCGACGGCCGGCAAGACGGACCTGACCGTCTCGCGGATGCCCGAACGAAGCGGCAGCGCGGACTGATGCACGTCGGCGCCGTCGCGGCGTACGCCGCTGAGACCGGCGCGGAACTCCTCGCTCGCCGCCCCGAGCAGTTCCAGGCAGCGACCGGTATCGAACCCGACCGCCAGATATCTGAAGGCTCGACAGTCGAGACCGGCGTCGGCCCCGTCTCGGTGCTCGACCTGCCCGGTCACGCGTCCGACCACATCGCCTTCGAACTCCCGGACGGTGGGGGCCAAGCGGGGAGAGCCGGAGCCACCGAGACACGCGGCGGAACAGTCCTCTGTGGCGACCTCGCGGTCGCCGAGGGGAGCGTCGTGGTCGGTGCGCCGGAGGGTGACCTCCGGGCGTATCTGACATCGCTTCGCCGGCTCTGGGCGCAGAACCCACAGCGGCTCTGCGTCGGTCACGGCCCGCCAATCGGTGAGGGAACGGTCGCGGATGACGGTCCAGTCCCAACTGACTCCCGGCACGTCGATTCGCGGCCGACAGACGGGCCAGCGCCGCGGGCGGTGCTCGAACGGCTCATCCGCCACCGGCTCGACCGAGAGGCGGGCGTCGTTTCGGCGAACTGAGTCGGACGCGGTGCCACTCGTCCGCCGGTTCAGTCGACCTCCGCGGTTCGGTGTAGAGATTTCTCGGTCCCGGACGTCGATGTCGAACGGGTTACTGACAGCGGGTTTATCAACGGCGAGGACCGAACGGAACTGTGGAATCTCTGGAAACCGAGCTCGAACGCGCCCGTGGGCTCGACGTCGCGGCGCTCGCAGACGCCATCGAGAGCGTCGGCTTCGAGTGTACCCGCTGTGGTGCCTGCTGTACGCACGAGACGACGCCGGAGGGTGAGACCGAGCCACATACCGCGACGGTGTTCCCGGCCGAGGGACGGGAGCTCCAGACCGCGCTCGGAGCCGGCGACGACGGCGACGACG
>NZ_JAZKRY010000118.1:0-7242 GCF_036626355.1 Halolamina sp.
AGTTCGAGGTGCTTTCCGGAGCCGTCCCGTCACCGAGAAACCCGCCGTCCGGGTGCCGGTTTCATACCCGCTGCCGACATGCACGAGAAATCTGCAAGGAAGAGAAACCGCCACTGGTAACAGACGAATCGGAATCGGCTGAACACGAGTCGATGTGTTTCAGAAACATGCCGGACCACCAGTACTGGCAGAGTCCATCACTGGAAGAGGAATCCCAGACCGCTGGGCAACAGCCACGTGAAGACGCATGAGAAACTGATGAACACAGACCGACGACTCCTTCGGGAGTCTGCACACGACCGGGTCGAGGACAGGAAACGTCGGTACTCCCGAGAGCACCGCGAGCGAAATAGGGAGGCATCTAACAATATCGCCGAACTCATCGCAACAGCGAGAACACAATGAGTGACGACACAGAACCGACCGAAGAACGCCCAGAATGGTGGGTCGAGAACGAGGAACTCCGTGAGTTCCTCGGGCTGCCCGAGTACACACCACCCCGGTTCGCGGACGGGGTGTACACCCACGACGTCATCCCGGAGTTGGAAGAACGGTACGGATGCGACATCCGCCCTCTCGGGGTCAACACGAACTACCTCGAAGACTGGGAACTGCGAATCGACAACGAGCCCGCATTCATGATTAGTCGGCGCCGAGACGAAAACGGAAATACGGTGTACGAGATAAGTTCCGAGGAGTTCTGCGAACGTGTTGAGAACTGGTATGTGGAATCAGAACAGCAGTAAATTTCTGTGAGAGTTCGCTCCACCGACTGATAGAGTTGCGAGCGCATACCCCCGTCTTCAGGCGCTGGAAGAAGTCATGCGGTAGCGCACACGATAGATTCGAAAAGTGCTCAAAGGGCACAATTTGGCACAACCCGTTTGTCCCAGGTGGCTCGAATCGATACGAAGAGTGAGTTCCGCCGATATACCCGAGGGTCAACAGCGCGGGAGCAGTCTCGAACCGAACGTCTATACCAACAGGTAGTAATACCCAAACAATGAGCGAGGAGAATGAGCAGGGCTCAAACAATCGGCGGCGAGGCAGCAAGGTCGGGCGGCTCATCGAGTCCTACGAGCTCGAAGGGATGCCAGCAGAGCTCGCGCGCTACTGGCTGGGAGAGGGTGTCGAACGCCAAAGCCTCCGTGAACTGGCGACGCTGTTCAACGAACGACTGGTCCGGGCGGCGATGCAGGACGCGGGAATGAGTCCGCTCGAGGGCGAGGCAGCGAACGTTTACGAACTGCTATCGGGCGATTCGGCCACCAGTGGCGCTCGGACCAGGGCCGAACGGCGACTCGGCCGCAAGGGCGTCGACGTTGAGCAGCTCACGTCGGAGTTCGTCTCCCACCAGGCCATCCACACCTATCTTACGGATGTCCGCGGGCTGGAACACACCGCGGAGACAGAAGGCGTGGAGAGCCGGATCGAGACGGTCCAGCGTCTGGTCGGGCGGACGCGCTCGGTCTCGGCTGGCGTCGTTGAGGGGCTCGCGGGTTCGGACGAGATAGATATCGGGGAGTTCGAGGTGACCGCCGACGTATACGTCACATGCCGGGACTGCAACAGTCGGTACGAGCTGACCTCGTTCCTCCGGCGCGGACAGTGTGACTGCGAATAGGCAACCACGATCCGTGTGCCAACCACGGCTCCCGTTACATTGCTGACGCTGTGACAGGTCTGACGCTTCCCGAAACTCTATACGCCAAAGGGTAGACCCCTTCCACGATGACCCTCTCATCGGAGCCTGCCGTGGAGGCGGCCCGGCTGTCGGTCCGAAACATCGGCGGCATCGATCAAACGACCGTCGAACTCGGGCCGGGCGTAACAGTACTCGAAGGCCGGAACGCAACGAACCGAACGTCGCTGTTGCAGGCCATCATGGCCGGGTGTGGCTGTGAGAGCGTCGCGATGAAGGCTGACGCTGACAGCGCGTCGGTGTCGCTGACAATCGACGGCGAGACGTACGAGCGGACGCTTAGGCGGGAGAACGGCGGCGTCACCGCAAGCGGCGACGCCTATCTCGACGATCTGGAGGCCGCGGATCTGTTCGCGTTCCTGCTGGAATCCAACGAAGCCCGGCGCGCGGTCGCCCGCGGCGATGAGCTCCGTGAACTCATCATGCGACCGGTCGATACGGGCGCGATCCGGCGCGAGATCCGACAGGCCGAAGAGCGTAAACGAGCGGTCGATACCCGACTGGAGGAACTTGAGGAGCTGGAACACGAGCGCCCGGCGCTCGAACGCCGCCGCGACGAACTAACGGCCGAAATCGAGGAGACCGAAACCACGCTCGCGGAGGTCGAGGAAGAGATCGACTCCGCGTCGGCTGAAGTCGCCGACGAGCGTGAGCAAGAGCGGGAAACCGAACAGAAGCTGGCCAAGCTTCGGAAGCTCAGGGCCACCCTCGACGACGTTCGCTACGAGCGCGAAACCGAGCGCGAGAGCCTCGAGAACCTGCGGGAGGAACGGGAGACGCTGCGGGCGGAACTGGACGAGCTTGCGGCACCCGACGAGGCCGATCTGGCCGAGATTCGCCGCGAACTCGACGACCTCCGGGAGGAGCGGACGCGCCTCGACCGAAAGATCGGTGAACTCGATACCGTCGTTCAGTTCAACCGAGAGATGCTCGACGGCTCCCGTGACGAAGTTCGGGACGCGCTCGATTGTGAGTCGCCGTCGGCCGGTGATTCACTGTCGGCTATCGAGTCACTGTCGGACACTGAGGCCTCGACCACCGAGGAGGGTGAGGACGCCGGCGAGACGACACCCGATGACGCGAGCACTGCCAATGACTCACTCACTGATCGGCTCGTCGACGACACCGAATCCGTGACCTGCTGGACCTGCGGCTCGTCGGTCGAGACCGACGAAGTCGAGCAGACCGTCGAGCTTCTCCGGGAGCTCCGTGGGCGAACAGCCGACGAGAAAGACGAGGTACAGGCCGAGATTAGCCGGCTGGAAGAGCGGAAAACCGAACTCGAGGAACAGCAGCAGCGCCACACCGAGGTCGTGCGGCGACTCGACCGCATCGAGGAGGAGGTCGCAGAGGGTGAAGGGGCGCTCGAGTCGCTCGAGGAGCGTCGGGCGGCAGTGGAGGCCGAGATCGAGGAAATCGAACGGGCGGTCGAAGCGTTGCGGGACGAGAGTCGGAGCGAACTGCTCTCGCTTCACGAACGGGCGAACGAACTCGAACGCGAACTCGGCCGGCTGAGCAACGAGCGCGACGCCGTGGAGGACGAACTCGAGGAGATCCGGGCCGGGCTGGACGGACGCGAGAAGCTCGAAGCCGAGCGCGAAGAGCTCCAGTCCCAACTCGTCGAGCTTCGAACCCGCATCGGGCGCGTCCAGGAGGACGCCGTCGAGGCGTTCAACGACCACATGGAGACGGTGCTCGGGCTGCTCGGCTACGATAACCTCGAACGGATCTGGATCGAGCGGACGCAAGCGGACACCCGCAACGCGACAGATGCCTCCTTCGAGCTACATATCGTCCGAAATACTGCGGGAACCGTCTACGAGGATTCGGTCAACCACCTCAGCGAGAGCGAACGGGAGGTTGTCGGCCTGGTGTTTGCACTCGCGGGCTATCTCGCACACGACGTGCACCAACAGTGCCCGTTCGTCCTGCTGGACTCGCTGGAGGCTATCGATTCCGAGCGCATCGCCGCGCTCGTCGACTACTTCGAAGCCTACAGCGACTATCTCGTGGTCGCGCTGCTGCCGGAAGACGCGGCAGCAGTTGACAGCGAATACGACCGACTCACGGAAATCTGAAACGCCACCAAAGGCGCCCGCTGTGTCTCGTTCCCCATATTCGAACAGCCATTCTGCTGGCTTCTCCGGTCAGGAGTAAGGAGTGGTCTAGCTATCGTATTCCATGGGTGCATGACAAACTGTCCCGAACGCAATCCGGTCTCGACGGTGGAGCGCGCGTTCGACGTCGTCGAGTACCTTCTGGAGGTGGAAACGGCAACCCTGACCGAGGTGGCCGACACGCTCGATATCGCCAAGAGCACCGCTCACCGCCATCTGGGAACGCTGGAACACCGGGGCTACGTCATCCGGCGGTATGAGGCGTTTACACTGGGGATGCGGTTTCTCGACCACGGATATTTTCTCAGACGACGGGCCCCGCAGACGGTCTCGCCCGTGAGAAGGTGGCGGCGCTGGCGGCCCAGACTGACGAGCGAGCACAGTTCATCGTCTCGTCGACGGCACTGTTCGGCGTCTGTGTAACACGCCGAGCGAGCGGAGAAACGCCTTTAGCTCCTGAGGCGCCTTGCATATACAATGGGTGTCAATACCCGACGAAGGCCCCTACCCGAACAGCCCCGGCAGAAAGCCACAGCAGTACCTGTCTGCTTGGGCAGCGTCGCTACAGGAGCCGGCACACTCGCTTCTGGCTCACCTGGACGATGACTGTGGACCAACCAGCAGTTGAGACTGAGGCCACTGGCTGGGAAGCAACCCGCGCGGATGTCGCCCGACAGCTTCGGGCGTGTCTCTCGGAGGACCGACAGGCGGCGACGGCGGTCATCACCGACGTGGAGGGGTCGGCCTACCGCCGTCCCGGCGCCCGGCTCGTCGTCACCGAAGAGTCCGCAATCGGTGCTATCACCGCAGGCTGCCTCGAAGGACCAGTTGCGGAGGTGGCTCGAACCGCCATCGCTGATGGAGTTCCGGTGACCGAGACCTACGACCTGACGAACGACGACGAGGAGGCGTGGGGGATGGGACTGGGCTGTAACGGCGTCATCGACGTCCTCATGGACCCTGTCGACGCGAGCCTGCAACCTGCGCTGGACGCGATGGCCCGAAAGGAACGAGCGGTTGTCGCGACAGTGCTCTCCGTGGACGAGGAGTCCAGAGAGCGTTCCCAGCCCGCCGTCTCCCCGGGCGATCGAACTACTGTTTTGGCCGACGGGTCGACTGCCGATGAAGCGCACCTGGCTGGAACCGGTCGGAGTCCACTGCCGAGGGAACTCATCGATGGAGTATCCGAGGCGCTCACCGAGGACTCCCTGAAGGAACTATCCTCGTCGACGACAGTCACTATCTCGTTTGAGGGGGCCGAAAGAGCCGTCTTCTGTGACGTGTACGAGCCGATTCCGACGCTGTTCCTGTTCGGGAGCCAGGGAGACGTGCGACCGGTCGCCCGAATCGCCCGCGAGGCGGGGTTCCGGGTCGCGGTGGTGACCGGGCGCGGGGCGAAAGCCGACGGGGAGCGGTTCCCGGCCGCTGACTCGGTCCGGGCGGTCCGAGCGCCAGATCTGGGTGAAGCCGTCGAGGCACCCGAACACACCTACACGGTGCTGATGAGCCACAACTTCCTCGACGACCGCCTGGCGCTCGACTCGCTGCTGGAGACGGCGGTTCCCTACATCGGGCTGATGGGGCCACAGAAGCGCTTTGCGGAGATGCGCGAAGCGTTCGCCGAGGAAGACCGCCCGCTCACCGTGGCCGAACTCGAACGCATCGCGACGCCCGTCGGGTTGGATCTCGGCGGCGACGAGCCGACCCAGATTGCGTTGAGCGTCGTCGGGGAGGTGCTGGCCGAGGTCAACGACCGGCCGGGCGGCCGACTCTCAGACCGGGAGGGCCACGTCCACGACCGGTAGGGGAGGCCCGGGCTATCCGACGAACCGAATCGACGGCCCCCCTGAAACCCTTGCTGGCATACATGATTGGTTAGTCGCGCACGGAAGAGGTGACGAAGACCACCTACCCCAGCGATATTCACAGCCAGCACCCCATCGCCCGCCGGGTTCGTTTTTACCTGCTGCATATCGCAGTTTCGGTCAAGTCTGTCGGGATTCATGTATCGATTTGGGCGGCGTTTTCAGTAGATCCGGTTTGCTCGCGCTTGCAGGATTCAATGAGCCGTTCGAACTACCGTCGTACCCGGAGGCTGAGACCACTGGGAGTGTCGTTCGTGTTCGCCGGCCGACCAGTGGAGATGTCGATCGAGAGCCACCACAGTAACATATTTAATTTGTTATGAAGGGCAGAACACCTTGATTCACGGATTCTTCTCGAGAGTCCCGTTGGCTGCTGATTGTACATATCCTCCAAACTATGGAAATCGTAAGATGTCTCTCGCAGCTGTTCGTTTCCGGACACTGATACATCGACGATACCTAGCTAACCCAAACAGAGAAATCGATCGGTGTCTGGAAGCTCATCGTCCACGGGGGCTGTGACAACGGGACGTCTCAATCAAATTGTTATTCTATTTACCGACACCTTTTCTGTGGGAGCTGAGTAATCTCGATGACCTCTCAGTGCGTCTCCCGAACTGAACCACAGATACCGATTACCCGTCACCCAGTAATCATTACATATCTATGTTTGTAATGGATTCGCGTCTTCTGGAGAGCCTGTTTCATAGTGATTACTGCGAATCGGTGCATCGACGGTGTCGAACGCCGCCGGGTCAGGGGCTCCCATCACCGACACGGATGGTCACGGCGGGACAGACTCGCAGTAATCACTATACACTCGGACGTGCTTTGCTCAACTTCGCCTGATCTGAGGCGACGCAAGACCGGCTGATCCACCGAATCTCCGATAGTGACTGTTGAACGGATCACGTCCGAGTGTATATCACGACTCTTCCAATCTCCTTGCCTCTTGGAGCCAATCGACCGGGCGCGCGGACGATAGCGTTAATGTGCCAGTGCCCGGCATCCCAGCCATGCCCGAACACCGATTCGACGAGTTCGACGAGATCGACACCCAGATACTGGTGATTCTCTCGGAGAACCCGAGAATGCCGTATCAGAAGCTTTCTCGGCGACTGGCGGACGAGGCTGCCGAGATGCGCAGGCTGCTGGTCCGCGGTGGCGTCATCGTCGACGACCTGCTCGACGATTTCGTCTCCTACAGCGTCGTCCGGACGCACCTAACCGAGTGTCTCGGTGAGAGGCGGGACCCGTCACCGGCCTGCGACTGGGAGGAAGACCGAATCGACCAACTCGATGCCTATGCCGTCGACGAAGCCGCGGACGCTCTTCGTTCGCTGGCGAACAAGGGGAAGCTGTCCGCTGGCGGGGAGCTGCAGGCGAGCCTCTCATTCGAAGTAACCTGTTCGGCCTGTGGCGTCTCGGTGCCGTTCGACGAGGCGCTGCAGGCCGAGGGGTTCTGTGACTGCTCCTGATCCCCACCGACCGGTTGAGTATGACGAACTACGAGGAATCAAGAGCGCTGGATTTGCATTTACAAACAGGTGGCTGATGG
>NZ_JAZKRY010000119.1:0-7090 GCF_036626355.1 Halolamina sp.
ACGGTCGTCGGCCGTCGGAAGCGGTCCTGGGACAGTGCCCACCCGATCATGTGGGGTGGTCCCTACATACGGCCCCAGCCCCAGCCAGTTATCATGCCTGAGCCAACGTTCGACTTCTTCCCACGAGGGACGCAGCTCCTGGTCACCGACCGCATCGAGCGCCGGATGCACGAGGAACTCGACGCCGGCGCCGACGCCAGCGCGGCCTACGACGCGATGGAGCAGGAACAGGTCCGACAGCTACGTGAGGAGCCCGATTTCCGCGACGAGCTCCGCGCTGCCTTCGCCGAGGCGGGCGTCAATCTCGTAAGCGCGACGATGATGGGGTTCGACAGAACCGGAACCTACGCCGATGGGGTCCGCGCGGACCTGGCGCGCTGGAACGGCCGGTTCGATGCCGTCCCGTGGCTCCGGCGGGCGACATCGCCCGCGGAGGCTCGCGAGATCGTCGACGATGGCGACGTGGGCGTCGTTCCGAACACCCAGAACCTCGGCGCCGCCATCGAGGGCGACGTGGAAACGGTCGAGGAGCTCTACAACGCCGGTGTTCGCGTCGGGCAGCTCACGTACAACAGCCAGAACCTCGTCGGGCACGGCTGCACCGACCGGGTCGACGCCGGGCTCTCGAACCACGGCGTCGAGGCGCTCGAGCGAATGAACGAGCTCGGGATGGTCGTCGACCTCTCGCACTGCGGGCGCCAGACCACCCTCGACGCGGTCGAGCTGTCGGATGGCCCGGTGGCCTACACCCACACGTTCAGCAACGAGCTCTCCGCCCACGACCGCGGGAAATCCGACGAGGAGCTGGCGGCGCTCCAGGCGGTCGACGGCTACGTCGGCGTCCTCGCGGTCCCGTTCTTCCTCGAACCCGGTTCGGCGGAGGCGTCGTTCTCGCAGGTGTTCGACCATATCGACTACATGGTCGAGCACGTCGGCATCGACCGGGTGGGGATCGGCACCGACTGGGGGTCCTGGACGCCGGAGATCCCCGAGGAGCTCCACGAGGGGTTCATGCGAACGTTCAAATCGCTTGGCTTCCGCGAGGAGCACGGCGTTACAATCGGCCGTGGGTTCGGACCGATGCAGGCGTACGAGGACTGGCCGGCCATCCCCGAGGGGCTGGAAGCGCGTGGCTACGACGAGGACGAGCGTCGGAAGCTCCTCGGCGGTAACTTCCTCGACTTCTGGGCGCGTGCAGTCGCGTGAACCGTCTCTAGAGACGCTCACGTGACCGATAACTGAGGTTTACCGATGAGCCAGGCGAAACAATTAACCGCGACAAATCGAGAATCTACAGCATGGCAAGCTCTCACGAACAGACCCAAGAACAGTATCAGACCTCACAGATAACTCTCAAGGTCTGGCACCCGGACTGCTGGACGCTGGAGACGACTGAACGTGTCAACGCCGGGCTCATCACTCACGGCGTCTACCAGCACGACGGCATCCTGAGCGGGCGTTTTACCGCCTACGCCGACACGACCGAGGCGATACGTGAACTCGCCCAGGCCATCGAGGAATCGCCGTTGACTGACGAGATCAAATGCATCAACGAGTACTTCAACCCGTCGCTGCGGACCGGCGCGGCGGGCAACGCAACACAGGAGCTGCTCGTCGAGTACGAGCCGACCTACAGTATCCACGACGCGTTCGTCTCCCGCGGGTTCGTCCCCGAGGAGGAGATCCGCATCCACGACGGCTACGAGTACTGGACGGTCATCGTCGCCGCCTCTCGGGGGACGATTCAGCAGCGACTCGACGAGGTTCGGTCGGAGATGGACGCCGAAATCACCGTCGAGGGGATGAAATCCGCCCGGACGGACGCCGCCGAGAGCAACCAGTCCACGCAGCTCTCCGAGCGCCAGCGCGAGGTGTTCGAACTCGCACAGCGCGAAGGCTACTACACGTGGCCCCGGGACTGTTCGGCCAGCGATCTCGCGGACCAGCTCGACATCTCGAAGACGACGCTGCTCGAACATCTCCGGAAAGCCGAATCGAAAATTCTCGGCCAACTCGACTGACCCCCCGTGTATGTGGGGCGGTAGCTTCTCTTGCCCGGTTCCCCAAGAAGCCGTATGGACCACGTCGAGGCGCTGGAGTGTACGCTGTGTGGCGAGACGTACGACCCCGACCAGCTGATCTACACCTGCCCGGAGCACGAGGGCGTCAAGGGGATTCTCGACGTCATCTACGACTACGGCCGCGTCGCCGAGCGCTTCGACGAACCGCTCGACGGCCGGATCGACTCCCTGTGGAAGTACCGCGCCTTCCTCCCCGTCGAGGACGAGTCGACGGCGGTGACGCTCGGCGAGGGCGGCACCCCGCTACTCGACGCGCCGCGGCTCGGGGACGAACTCGACATCGACCTGCGCGTCAAGGACGATGGTCGCAACCCGACAGGTGTGCTGAAAGACCGAGCGACGGGCGTCTCGCTCACCAAGGCTCGTGAGTTCGGGCTGGACATCGTGACCTGCGCGTCGACGGGCAACGCGGCAGCCTCGCTCGCGGGGTTTGCCGCCCGGGGCGGGCTGGACTGCCGGCTGTTCGTTCCCGGCGACGCGCCGGCTGGGAAACTCGCCCAGCCGCTGGTGTACGGCGCCGACGTGCTCGGCGTCGACGGAAGCTACGACGAGGCCTACGACCTCAGCATGGAGGTAACGGCGCAGTTCGGCTGGTACAACCGCAACGCCGCGGTCAACCCGTTCCAGGTGGAGGGCAAGCGCACCGTCGGCCACGAACTCGCCGAGCAAACCCAGGACGACCTGCCCGACTGGCTGGTGTTCTCCATGGGCGACGGCTGTACGATCGCCGGCGGCTGGAAGGGGTTCCGGGAGTTCCGCGACCTCGGGTTCGTCGACGATGCGCCGAAGATGCTCGGCGTGCAAGCCGAGGGCGCGAGCGGCATCCACGACGCGTTCAAGCAGCACGACGATATCGACGAGGTGGCCGACACCGTCGCCGACAGCATCGCCGTTGGCCGGCCCCGGAACACGGTGAAAGCCTGCACGGCACTGGAGGAGAGCGACGGGGACTCGGTGCTCGTGAGCGACGAGGCGATTCTCGCCGGCGAGGCGCTACTCGGCCGAACCGAGGGCGTCTACGCCGAGCCGGCGGGGGCAGCACCCGTTGCCGGTCTGAAGAAGGCTCGCGACCAGGGCATCATCGAGCCGGGCGAATCCGTTATCGTCGTCGTCACCGGCAACGGGCTGAAGGACACCGAGAGCGCGATGCGTGCGGCCGGCGACGTCGAGCACATCGCTCCCGATATCGACGATGTGGTCGAGCGCTACCCCGACGAGGTTTGAACGGGATTCGAGAACCGCCACCGCTCCTTACCGGTCCGTGAGGCTCGGGCGCTTCGGGCCGTCCCACTCCTCGACCGACCGCAGCACGCGTCCCGGCCGGGCGCCGGTCGGGTCGCCGTTCTCCACGACGAACTCGCCGTCGACGAGCACGTGCTCGATACCGTCCGAGAGCTGCATCGGGTCGTCGTAGGTCGCGTTCGCCCGCACCCGCTCGGGGTCGAACACCACGAGGTCGGCGACGTACCCTTCCCGAACACGTCCCCGGTCGGGGAGCCCGAGCACGTCGGCCGGGTGGCCCGCGGCCTTGTACACCGCCAGTTCCAGCGAGAGCGTCTCGCGCTCGCGGACGTACCGGTCAAGCAGTCGGGGGTAGGTGCCGACGGCCCGCGGGTGCGGTTTGCCGCCGAAGATGCCGTCAGTGCAGATGGTGCCCCGGGGGTCAGCGAGAAATCGCTTGATATCCTGGTCGTCCATCACGAAGTCGGCCATGGTCACGTCGAGTTCCTCCTCGACGAGCAGCCTACAGAGCGCCTCGACCGAGTCGGTTCCGCGGGCCTCCGCGACGGCGGCGATAGATTCACCCTCGGCCTGCCCGCTCCCCGTGTCGGTGACCAGGATGTTCTCCCACGTGCCTGCCGCTTTCGCGAGGTTCTCCCAGTCACCACTGCCACCGGTCTCGATGTCGCTGCGGATACGCTCCCGCACGTCGGGGTCGCGCAATCGCTCCAGCACGGCAGCCGTTTCGCCCTCACGCGCCCACGGCGGAAGCAGCGCCGTGAGCATCGTGCTCCCGGCGGTCCAGGGGTACTGGTCGAAGGTGACGTGCACGTCGCGGTCGTTCGCGGCGTCGAACACGTCGAGCACCGCCTCGGAGCCGCCCCAGTTCTCTTCGCCGGCGACTTTCAGGTGCGAGACGTGGGGCTGGCAGCCGGCGCGTTCACAGAGGCGGACGAACCGGTCGATCGATTCGACCACCTCGTCGCTCTCGTTCCAGACGTGCGAGACGATGAACCCGTCGCGGCCCGCAAGCACCTCACCGAGTGCTTCGAGTTCGTCGTCACGGCCGTAGGAACTCGGTGGGTAGATCATCCCCGTGGAGAGCGCGAAGGCGCCCGCGGCGATGGCCGTATCTAACGCATCCGAGACGTGGCCGAGTTCGTCCGGGTCGAGCGGCCGGTCCTCGAACCGCGCCGCCAGCGAGCGGAGATTGCCGTGGGGGGCGTAGTAGGCGCAGTTCACGGCCGTCCCGGCGTCGTCGAGGACGTCGAGATACTCCTCGATGGAGCGCCACTCCCACGTCTCGCGCTGGCCCAACAGGGTCTGGACGCGTCTGGCCCACTCGTCGCGAGTCCCCGCCGGAACCGGGGCGACGCTGACGCCGTCCTGCCCCATCACCTCGAGAGTCACGCCCTGTGTCACCTTCTCGACGGCCTCGGGGTGGTCGAACAGGCGGAGTTCCGAGTGGGCGTGCATGTCGACGAACCCCGGCGTGAGCGCGCTCCCCGCGAGCTCGAGGACACGGTCGGCGCCGACCGGTGACGGACTCACCTGCTCGATTCGCCCGTCGACGACGAGAACGGACCCTGTCATCGGCGCGCTCCCGGAGCCGTCGTACACCGTCGCATTCCGCAACTCGACGTTCTCAGTCATTGGTCGTGCTCATGCTCGTGGGCACGCGACGTTCCCGCTAAATCTCACACCCCCACATGAGAGGGGGCGGAGTGAAAGCCTCCGACCACCTGCCCACGCCCATGCCCAGAGAGATTTCGAGCGAGCGGCTCCGGGACCGGTTCGACCGGTTCAACGAGATCGGCGCAACCGACCGCGGCGGCGTGAACCGGCCGTCGCTCTCGGACGCGAACAGGCGCGCCCGGGACACGCTGGTCGAGTGGTTCGAGGAGGCCGGCCTCACGGTGACCGTCGACGAGGTGGGCAACATCTTCGGGCGACGCGACGGGACCAACGACGACCTCGCGCCCGTGCTCGTCGGCTCGCACGTCGACAGCCAGTACAACGGCGGCCGGTACGACGGTGTCATCGGCGTGCTCGGCGCGCTCGAAGGCATCGAGACACTGAACGACGCCGGGGTCGAGACCGAACGCCCCATCGAGGTGGTCTCGTGGAGCAACGAGGAGGGCGTGCGCTTCCAGCCGGATATGCTCGGCAGCGGCGTCTTCGCGGGGAAGTTCGAGACGGCGTTCGCCTACGGCCTCGAGGACAAGGAGGGAGACACGTTCGGCGAGGAACTGGAGCGAATCGGCTACAAGGGCGAGGCGCCCTGCGAGCCCCGTGACCTCCACAGTTACTTCGAACTCCACGTGGAACAGGGGCCGACCCTGGCGGACGCGGGACTGAGCGTCGGCGTCGTCGAGGGCGTCTACGGCTTCATCTGGTTCGACGCCGCCTTCACGGGCAGCGCGGACCACGCCGGACCGACGCCGATGCATCTCCGCCACGACGCGCTGGTGGCCACGAGCGACATCATCGAGGTGGTCCGGCGCATCGCCGGCACGGAGGGTGAGGACCTGGTGGGAACCGTTGGGTCGCTCGACGTCTCACCCAACGCCATCAACGTCATCCCGGAACGCGTCGATTTCACGGTCGACTTCCGCTCCTCCGACGACGCGACGGTCGACCGGGCGGCCGAACGGGTGCGTGAGGAGATCGACCACGCCGCGGCCCGCGAGGGCGTGGCGGGCGAGTACGAGCAGATCATGCGCATCGACTCCCAGACGTTCGACCCGGATTGCGTGGAGACGGTGGCCGCCGCGGCCGACGCACTGGACGCTGAGTACACCCGCCTCGTCAGCGGCGCGGGCCACGACGCCAGCTATCTCAACGGCGTCTGCCCGACTGCGATGGTGTTCGCCCCTAGCGTCGGCGGCGTCAGCCACACCGAGGACGAGTTCACCGAGTGGGACGACGTGGTCACGGGGACGAACGTGCTGTTCAACGCCGTGCTGGAGCAGGCGAACGAGGCCCCCGGCGCCGACTCCGGCTCCGAGTCGTAGCCTACCCCCGTCTATTCTCGGGGGCGGGTTTTTGCCGAACCGCGCGCAGGAACACGTATGACCGACCTGCTTCTCGAGAACGCCCGCATCGTCGACGGAACGGGGGCGCCGTGGTACCGTGGGAGTGTCGCTGTCGAGGGGGACCGCATCGCCGCCGTCTCCCGCGAGTCGAGCCCGGACACCAGTGCCGCAACCGTCATCGACGTCGCGGACCGCGTTGTCTCACCGGGGTTTATCGACACCCACTCCCACTCGGATATGGAGCTGTTCGCGGACCCGACGCTCGCGCCGAAACTCCGGCAGGGGATCACCACGGAGGTCCTGGGCCAGGACGGCTTCTCGATGGCGCCGATGCACCGTGAGGGCGGCGCCGAAGCGTGGTCGAAACAGCTGGGCGCCCTCGCCGGGAGCGTGGACGTGGACTGGACGTGGGGCAGCGTCGCTGACTACTTCGACGCCGTCGAGGCGAACGGCGTCGCACCCAACGTGGCGCTGCTCGTGGGCCACGGCACCGTGCGGTTCAACGTGCTCGGCATGGCTGACCGCGCCCCCACCGAGGATGAACTCGCCGAGATGGCTGACCTCGTGACCGAGGCACTGGCGGACGGCGCGCTGGGGTTCTCGACCGGGCTCATCTACACGCCCTGCACGTACGCCGAGACGGCGGAGGTCGGGACGCTGGCTGCGCGACTGGAGCCCGGCGGCAAACCCTTCATCGCGCACGTCCGCAGCGAGGGGCGGTGGATCTGGGCGGCCCTGGACGAGTTCGTCGAC
>NZ_JAZKRY010000120.1:0-6966 GCF_036626355.1 Halolamina sp.
CGTATCCACATAAGGGCTTCGGAGCGTGTCCGAACTCGTCGATCGGGCTCGGGCGTCGACCGGGGGCGACTGCCCGGGCGACCTTCGCGTACCATCCGATGAGAGGTAAGTATATAACCCTGATGATGCGGTCGCTCTGTGATATACATAAACTCGGTATGTGGCCACAGTGCCCTGTCTCTGTCCCTCGCTCAGCGAGTTCCGGCATTCCGACAGATCGACGACGCGACTCGCCGACTATATAAGGGAACCCTTTATAAGGGCGGGGAAAGCATTATGGGACGAAGAATGAGTTCGCCGGCAGATTCCATCGAAATTCAGAACGTGGTTGCATCGACGGGTATCGGGCAGGAGCTCGACCTCGAAGCGCTGGCAGAGGACCTTCCGGGCGCGGATTTCAACCCGGACAACTTCCCGGGGCTGGTCTACCGGACCCAGAGCCCGAAAGCCGCAGCGCTCATCTTCCGGTCGGGGAAGATCGTGTGTACGGGCGCAAAAAGTATCGAAGACGTCCACGACGCGCTGGACATCATCTTCGACAAACTCCGAGATCTGACCATCCCGGTCGAGGAGAACCCGGAGATCACCGTCCAGAACATCGTCTCCAGCGCAGACCTGGGCCACAACCTCAACCTCAACGCGCTCGCGATCGGGCTTGGGCTGGAGGACGTGGAGTACGAGCCCGAGCAGTTCCCGGGACTCGTCTATCGGATGGACGAGCCGGACGTGGTCATTCTCCTGTTCGGGTCGGGGAAGATCGTGATCACCGGCGGGAAACAGACGCAGGACGCACAGGAAGCAGTCGAACAGATCGTCGAGCGCATCGAAGGGCTCGGCCTCCTGGGCTGAGTAGTCACGCACACGCCCGCGCGGCGACCACGCGTGACCGAACTCTGTCAGTCTCTCGTCGGCCACACCCGGTTTTGCGGCGCAGTACCCCGTTAGCGACGCCAAACGGCACAAGAGGCATTACCCTCCAGTACGAAGCGCGCCTGTGGCATCCCGTGAGCACGGCGAGGGCCGGGGCGCACCGGGCCTCGAGCCGTACGACAGCCTAGGGAAGACGCCATCGGCGGCAACCGAGATGGCCGGGGAAGCGGCGCGACGCCGCACGGAAGACCCGCCAGTCCGTGACCCCGGTCAGTATGCGCTCACGGATCACTTCCGTGAACGACTCGTCCAAGGCGGGCGCTATCTCTCCATCGACGCCGTCGATACGACCATCCGCGAGGGCCAGCTCCGCTGGAACACGACAGACGGCTGGCGGTTCGCCCGCATTATCGACGGCGTCCGGCTCGTTGTCGTGGTCTGCGACACCGAGACCCCGTCCCCTGTCGTCGTCACGGCCTGGACGGAGCTGGCGGACCGCGAAGCCGCTCGCCACTCCGACCGCTGGGACCGAACGGATATCGAGACCATCCAGCTCCGCACCGCGCTCTCCGAGGACGCCGAACGGCATATCCCGGACCGCATCCGCCCGCGTGACGTGCCCCGGCCGTTCCACATGCGCGGCCATACCGTCAGTTCCGCCCCGGGCAACGGACATCTGCGCTGTGTCGACTGTGGCGGTCGGTTCCGCTCGAAAGAGGGGCTCGACCGATCGCACTGTTCGAACTAAGCAGCGGTCGCAAGCCGTATTCCCCCCGCCGCGTTAGCGGTGACAATGAGCGATCTCTCGCTGTCCGAGTTCTACGACGCCGTCGAGGCGGAGGGGCGACCGCTGCTCACTGCGGGCCAGTTCGCCCGACGGCTCGACCGCTCACAGGCCGACGCCGACGAAGCACTCGAATCGCTCGCCGAGGACGGCGTCGTCCAGCGGGTCGACGTGGAAAACGACCCGGTCGTCTGGTATCCGACCGAGTGGGGCGAACTCGCCTCGCGCGAGCGGGTCGTCGTCTTTCCTGAACGCCGAGAGATCGTCGTCGACAGGCCGACCCAGTACACACAGGCACGGCTCTCGCAGTTCGCCCATCTCGTCGACACCACCGGCACCGAGCCCGGAACCCGCGGCTATCTCTATCGTATCCGGCCTGAAGACGTCTGGTCGGCGCCGTTCGACGGCGTCGCCGACCTGCTGCTGACCATGCGCGCGACGTTCCCCCGGCGCTACGGGGGCCTCGAGGAGTGGGTCGAGGGGCAGTGGAAGCGCGCGAACCGCTTCCGACTGTTCACCCACGAGGATGGCTACACCGTGCTCTTGGCGGCGACTGACGAACTGCTTGGCAACGTTGCTCTGGAGAAACTGGCCGAGGACTGCATCCGCGCACCGATCTCCGAGACGGAGGCCTGGGTGAACGAGGACGCCATCGCCGAAGTGAAGCGCACGCTCTACGAGGCCGGCTACCCCGTCGTCGACGACCGGGAACTCGAGAGCGGCGACCCCGTCGACGTGGCGCTCACGGCGGAGCTCCGCGAGTACCAGCAGTCCTGGGTCGACAGTTTCCTCGAGAAACGGGCCGGCGTACTCGTTGGCCCGCCCGGGTCGGGGAAAACCGTCGCCGCCCTCGGCGCGCTCGCGGGCGTCGGCGGGGAGACGCTGATTCTGGTCCCCTCACGCGAACTGGCCGGTCAGTGGCGCCAGGAGCTTCTGGGACACACCAGCATCGAGCCAACGGATATCGGCGAATACCACGGCGGCAGCAAACAGCTCCGACCGGTCACCATCGCAACCTACCAGATCGCGGGGATGGACCGCCACCGCGGGCTGTTCGATGACCGCGAGTGGGGGCTGATCGTCTTCGACGAGGCCCACCACGTCCCCGCGCCGGTGTTCCGCCGGTCGACGGCGCTGCAGGCGAAACACCGGCTGGGACTCACGGCGACGCCCGTGCGGGAGAGCGACGACGAAAAGGAGATCTACACGCTCATCGGTCCGCCGCTTGGCACTGACTGGTCCCAGCTGTTCGACGCCGGCTTCGTCGCCGAACCGGCGGTCGAACTGCGCTATCTCCCCTGGGACGAGGAGTTCGCCGAGAACGAGTGGGCCAACGCGGAGGGGCGCAACCGCCACGTGCTCGCCGGCACCAACCCGCGGAAGATCGAGGAGACCCAGCGGCTGCTTTCCGAGTCCGAGGGGAAGGCACTGGTGTTCGTTGATTATCTCGACCAGGGCGACGCCATCGCCGACGCCATCGACGCGCCGTTCGTCTCCGGCGAGACCCCGCACCACCGGCGAGAGGCGCTGTTCGAAGCGTTCCGCACGGGCGAGGAGGAGGCGCTGGTCGTCTCACGCGTCGGCGACGAGGGGATCGACCTGCCAAACGCCGAACTCGCAATCGTCGCATCCGGCCTCGGCGGGTCGCGACGACAGGGTGCCCAGCGCGCTGGTCGAACCATGCGGCCGGTCGGGCGCGCGGAGGTCGTCGTTCTCGCCACCCACGGCACCCGGGAGGAGGAGTTCGCCCGCCGCCAGATGCGCCACCTCGCAGAGAAAGGCGTGCAGGTCCACGAGACGGTCGTCGGCAATGAGGAGGGCGACGAAGCCGAGGCAGAGAACGGCGAGGAGACTGACGATGAGGCTGTCGACGAAGCCGGCGACGAGATGACCGGGGGAGCAGTTGGGTCAGACGCTCAGGCGGACACCGAGTAATCACGGCCAATCAGTCGGAGCCCCAGTTCGGAATTCGGCCGGCTATCCGCCGTTGGCGCCGGGAAGCTATTTTGCGGGATAGGTGTGAGAAGGTACTATGAGCGGAATCGAACCTGAAGACGTTCGCAAGTACGCGAAACGAGCACGGCTGGACCAGTCCAGAATCGATCGGGACGATCAGATAACGGCCATCGAGGCACAGGACGACCTCGTCAGCAAACTCGACGAACTCGATTCACCCTCGGCGCCGGACCGCGAGTACTGGGACCCGGACGAGACCGAGGACCCGTATGCCGCGTTTCTCACGCGGTGTGACCTGCACCGCACCGACGACGGGGTGCTGGCGGGTCGAACCGTCGCGGTCAAGGACAACATCGCCGTCGCCGGGGTCCCGATGACGTGTGGGTCACCACTGCTCACAGACCACGTCCCGGACGAGGACGCAACCGTCGTCGAGCGACTGCTCGATACCGGCGGGCGAATCGTGGGCAAGGCAAACATGGACGAGTTCGCCCTCGGCGGCGATGCCGACGCCATGCGGTTTCGGCTGGCGCGGAACCCCAACGACCCCGACCACCAGCCCGGTGGGTCCTCCGCCGGCAGCGGCGTCGCGGTGGCGAACGACCAGGTCGACGTCGCCCTCGGAACTGACACCGGCGGCTCGGTGCGGTTTCCGGCGTCGTTCTGCGGTGTCGTCGGCTTCAAACCGAGCCGTGGGCTCGTCCCCCTGACCGGGTTCGTGCAGTTCTCGAAGCTCAACGACGAAATCGGTGTGCTCTCGAACGCCGTCGAGGACGCCGCTCGGGCGCTCGCCGCGATGGCGGGCCCCGATTCGCGGGACGATGCCACGCGTGGAGCGACGACGGGAGCGTACGTCGACGCGGTTCGGGACGTCGACGGGGCGGCCGCCGGCGACCTCACCGTCGGCGTCCCGGACGAACTGTTCGGCGGCGACCCAGCGGTCGACGAAACGGTACGGCACGCAATCGACGAACTGGCCGGCGCCGGCGCAACCGTCCGTGAGGTGTCCATCCGCCACTTCGCGTACGCGATTCCCGCATGGTGGGCCATCGCTATGACCGAAGTCGCAGCGTACGTCGCTTCCAACGGGGTCAACTACTGGCAGCGCTCCGAGTCGAGCACGGAGCTCGCAGTGGCGATGGCAGAGGCGTTCGAGGAACGGCCGGGCGAACTGGGCGAGTACACCGCGGACGTGCTCATCTACGGCCACCACCTGATGGAGCAGTACGGAAACGAGTACTACGCGCGGGCCCAGCGCGCACGAGAGCTGGTGACCGATGGCGTCGACACCGCGCTCGACGGCGTCGACGTACTCGCCGGGCCGACGACGCCGATGGTTGCCCCGGCGTGGGACGGGGAGAACTATCTCGAAGACGACACGCTGGACGAGGCAGTCAGGACGACAGGCCCGTTCAACCTGACAGGTCACCCCGCGGTGTCGGTCCCGTGCGGCGAAAGCGACGGGCTCCCCGTGGGACTCCAGTTCGTCGGTGCGCGCGACGACGACGTCGGTGTGCTCCGAACAGCCGCCATCTGGGAGGCGATCCGAGAATCGACGTAAAAAAGTCGCCGACACGGAACAGTAGCGGCTGGTGGCCGCCCGCTACAGCGACTCGGTCAGGCGCCGGAGGTCGGCCACGACCTCGTTGCGCGCGCGGCGGAGCTGCAGTTCGAGGAACCGCTCGTCGTCGCCGTCGAGATCGGGCAGCTGTTCGACGCTCGCGATCCGAGGGAACGGCGGCCGGCTCTCAGCGGGGTCCTGCTCGAACTCCCCCTCCGTCGCAAACTGCAGCCGGGTGAGCGTTTTCACCGCCCTGTCGATCTCGTCAGCGTACTCGTCGGCGTCGCCGAGAGCGGCTGTCGTCGCCGCTCGAAGTGAATCCAGCTCCGCGAGAACCGGTCCGAGATCGAACGCGCTGGCTCCGTCGTACTCCTCGAGTACCGAACGGAGGCTGTCGATCGTCCGTAACGGATCGGCCGGCTGGTCGGCCCGGCTCAGCCGAGCGGTCGCGAGGGTGTACACCTCGGTGTCGCGGGCCAGCACGTCGGGGTCGGCGTTCTCGATCGTGTCGGTCGTGAGATGCCACGCGTCGGCGTGGCCGCCGGAGCCGCCGACAGGGTGGTAGCCGCGCTCCGCCCGGACGGGTTCCGGGATGTTCGACTGGAGCGACATCCCCGGGATACCGAGGTTGTTGAACGAGTAGTCGCCCGCCCGTGGCGGCCGCCGCTTCACCGTCTCCTTGCCGCTCACGTCCTCGATCGTGCTGGCCGCAATCTCGTGGACGCCGGCCATCCATTTCACGCGCTCGTCGTATTCAGTCGCGTCAGCGACGCCCGGGGAGTCGACGTTCACGTGCGCGACACAGCGGTCAGCGAGATCCTGTGCGAACTCGTCGGCGAACCACGTCGACCCGGCGTATCGCCCGGTCGAGTGTCCCGGCCACCACGCCACCCAGACGTCTCGCTGGAGCTGGTCGCTGTGGGCGTCAAGCACCCGCGCAAGTTCCAGTAGTGTCGCGTCCCCCGTTGCGTTGTCGGTCACGCCGACGTGCCACGAGTCGAGATGCCCGTGAGCCAGCACGAACTCGTCGGTCTCCGGGGCTGCCTCACCGGGAATGCGTGCGAGCACGAGCGGCGTTTCCTGCCACGCCGTTTCCGTCTCCGCGGAGACGGACACGTCGACGCCGCTTGCAGCCCGTTCCCGGAGCGTCTGTCCGTCGCGCTGGGAGACGTTGGCGACGAGGAGCTCCGGAATCCGGTCCCGGTCCGCATACGGCGGTGCGCCGCCCCAGATCGGGGTAACGATCCCCTCGTGGGGTTCGCGCTCGTGGGGGTGGATGCCGATGAACGCCTCGGCCCCGCGCTCGGTCAGTTCCTCGATCGCGCTGATCGGGATGATCGACTCGCTCATGACCACCTTTCCGGAGAGGTCGTCGTCGAGGCCCGAAAGCGAGACCGAGAGCATCGCCTGGATGGAGTCCATCTCCTCCTCGTTCTCGACGTAGACGAGCTCCCCCTCGGCCTCCCCACTCGCGGAGAAGGAGACGGTTTTGATCGTCTCGGAGACCCACCCGTCGTCCGTTTCGATGCTCGCGCCGTGGGGTGTGCTCAGGTACAGTTCAGGTCTGTGGACCTCGTGGTCGACGCCGAAGTGCGCGAGCCGGTCGGTCAGATACGATGCCGCCTCGCGCTCGTCGTCGGTCCCGGAGACGCGCTCCAGCTCGGCGAATCGTTCGACGAGTTGCCACGGCTCCTCTGCTGACACCGCGTCGACGATATCGGCTTCGACGCCCGATACCCGCGGCGCCCCGTCCTCGTACAGCGTCCTGTTCATAGGCTGGCTTCGGGACCGAGGT
>NZ_JAZKRY010000121.1:0-6949 GCF_036626355.1 Halolamina sp.
GGCGTCCAGAACGCCTACTTCCCGATGTTCATCCCCGAATCGTATCTCGAACGGGAAAAAGAGATCGTGGAGGGGTTCGACCCCGAAGTGGCCTGGGTCACTCACGGCGGCCACGAGGAACTGGAAGAGCGCCTCGCGGTCCGGCCGACCTCCGAGTCCATCATCGCCCCCTACATGTCCCAGTGGATTCGCAGCCACCGTGACCTGCCGCTACGCGTCAACCAGTGGGCCTCCGTGGTTCGCTGGGAAGCGACGGAGACGAAGCCGTTCTTCCGGACCAAGGAGTTCCTCTGGCAGGAGGGCCACACCGCCCACGCGACCGACGAGGGCGCCTGGGAGGAGACGCTCACCCGCCTCGACCAGTACGAGGACGTCTACGAGGACACGCTCGCTATCCCGGTGATTCGGGGCCAGAAGCCCGACCACGACAAGTTCCCGGGCGCCGACACCACCACCACCGTCGAGGCGCTGATGCCCGACGGGAAATCCGTCCAGGGCGCGACCAGCCACCACCTCGGCCAGTCGTTCGCCGAGGCGTTCGACATCACCTACACCGACGAGGACGAGGAGGAGCGCGTCGCGTACACCACCTCCTGGGGGTTCTCGTGGCGCGCGCTCGGCGCACTCATCATGACGCACTCCGACGAGCAGGGGCTGGTGCTCCCACCGGCGCTCGCGCCCGAGCAGGTCGTCATCGTCCCCATCTGGCAGTCCGACACCAAAGACGAGGTGCTCGAGTACGCGGCGGGCGTCGCCGACGAACTCGAAGCGGCGGGCGTCCGCGTCGAACTCGACGACCGGGACGAGCGCAACCCCGGGTTCAAGTTCAACGAGTGGGAGCTGAAGGGCGTCCCCGTGCGCTTCGAAATCGGTCCCCACGAGGTCGAGGACGACGAGATAACGGCGATCCACCGCCCCGATGGCGAGGAGGTCACGCTCGACCGCGAGAACGTCGGCGAGGCCGTCCAGGGCGAGTTCGACGAGGTGTACGCCAAACTCTACGCCACTGCCGAGGAGAACCTGGAGGAGAACGTCCGCTCGGCCGACGACCGTGCAGGCATCCTCGGCACGCTTGGCCAGCACGGCGGCTACGTGAAGACGCCGTGGTGCGGCGACGAAGGGTGTGAAGCGGAGATCGGCGACCAGATGGCCGCCGAAATCGTCATGGTGCCGTTCCCCGAGGACGAGGAGAAACACCACGACGCCGTGCTCGACGGCGACGCCGACTGCGCGGTCTGTGGCGACGACGCCGAGGACACCGCGTTCTTCGCGAAATCCTACTGAGCGGTTCCCGAGCACTGGGATATACTGCCGGACAGAACGATGCAACCATCGCTCGCCGTGAATCGGCCGTCAGCTCGTGTGAGAGCCAGAGACTGGTGAGCAACTCTGTACTGACTTCTGTCCGGCAGTATTAGTCGTGGTTCGGTTTCTCGACTGCCTGCGGACCACCGGTAGCCTGATTGCCGGCTCGACACACAGTGACGTATGCCCAACATCCTCGACTCGCACATGCACGCCTGGGGACCCGACACCGCGGAGCATCCATGGGAGACAGACTCCGTCGTCGAGGCCGTCACAGCGCTCCCGGTGGCAACGGAGTACACTGCAGGGGTGCTGCTCGACGACCTCGACGCAGCCGGCGTGGACGAGGCAGTCGTCATCGGCCTCCCGCTCACCCACTGGCTCGACAACTGGTACGTCGAGAACGTCGCCCGCGAGTACGACCGGCTCTACGGCGTTGCTCTGCTGGACCCGTTCGCCGACGACGCAGCCGACGAACTCCGGCGCCTGATGGCCATCGAGGACATGGTCGGCTTCCGCCTCGCACCGGTGTTCCCCCGTGACGCGATGTACGAGGTCGAGCCGAGTGAAACCGTCCAGACTGAGTGGCTCCGCGATGCTATCGACGAGACGGCGTTCTGGGAGGCCTGCGCTGAGACCGGCGCCTCCGTGAACCTGCTTGCCCACTACACCCACCTGGACCAGGTCCAGGCGCTCGTCGAAGCGCACCCGGAGCTTAGCTACGTCGTCGACCACTTCGGCCGCGCAGGTGCAGACGTCGCCGTCGATGACCCGGAGTTCGCGCAGTTCGCCGACCTCGCAGATGCAGGCGACGTCCTGGTGAAAGCCTCCGCCATCCCGGCCATCTCCGACGAACAGTTCCCGCACCGCGACGTGGAGGACAAGATCCGCTGGCTGCTGGATACGTTCGGCCGGGAGAAGGTGGCGTGGGGCTCGGACTACCCATTCATCAGCCCGGAGACCGACTACGAGGAGACGCTAACCTGCCTCGACAGGATGGACGCCGTCTCGGACGGTGAACACCGCTGGCTCACCGAGCGCTCGTTCCGGCGACACGTCGGCATCTGAACCGATCACAGCTTGGAGTCCTCTGTTGTCCGGTTGTTCCGCAGCCGCAGCCGAACGACTAAGGGTCGACCGCCTCCTCTCCTCGGTATGGACGTCGCCATCGTCACCGTCGGGGACGAAATTCTCGCCGGCGACACCCGGAACACCAACGCCGAGCGCCTGGCACGTCGACTGAACGAGCGGGGCGCCACCGTCACCCGCATTCTCACCATCCCGGACGACCTAGAACTCATCTCCGACACCGTCACAGACTGGGCCACCCAGTTCGATGCTGTCATCGTTGGGGGTGGCCTGGGCGGCACGCACGACGACATCACCATGGCTGCCGTCGCCGACGCGTTCGACCGCGACCTCGTCCTCGAGGACGAGGTGCGAGCAGCGCTCCTCGAACATCTGGCCGACTATCGGGATCTCGACCCGGACGAGGTGGAGCCCGACGATTTCGATCTGGATCTGAACGACTGGGGCGCGACGCCCGAGGATGGCCGCCCACTGCGCAACCCCGTCGGGCTCTCGCCTGGCGCCGTCGTCGAGAACGTCTACGTGCTGCCTGGCCCGTCCGCGGAGTTCGAGGCGATGTTCGACACCGTCGCCGACGAGTTCGGCGGCGACGCGGTGAGTGAGACGCTCCAGACTCCCGCCCCCGAGGCGTCACTGACCGGCGTCCTCACCGAGTTCCGCGAGCAGTTCGATCTCGTCGTCGGCAGCTACCCCTCACGGGATGGGTACAACCGGCTGAAAGTGACCGGCACGGATCCCGAACAGGTTGTGACCGGTATCGACTGGCTCCGCGAGCGCGTCGAAACGATCGACGAAGCAGATGAGTCAGCCGAGGCGTCGTAGCCTGCCGGAGCACGCGGGCTTTTCACCCGCCGGCCGAACCTACCGGTATGTCCGCAGACGCACTCGTTATCGGCGGCACGCGCTTCATCGGTCGCCATCTCGTCGACGAACTACTCGACCACGACTACGCCGTCACCACGTTCACGCGGGGGGAGTCCGAGAACCCATTCGCCGAGGACGACCGAGTGAGCGAGGTCCACGGCGACCGGACCGAGCGCGACGACCTCGAACGCGCCCGTGACGCCGTCGACCCAGCTGTCGTCATCGACACCTGCGCCTACTTCCCAGCCGAGGTCGAGGCGGCAACTGAACTGTTCGCTGACGTGGAGGCGTACGTCTACATCTCCTCCGGGTCGGCCTACGACGCCCCCGACGTGCCGATGCGCGAGAACGAGACGCCGCTTCACGACTGCACGCCCGAGCAGGCCACCGAGGACGCCGCGGAGACCTACGGTCCGCGAAAGGCAGAGGGTGACCGTCTCATCGCTGCGGCCGCCGAGAACGGAATCAACGCCATCTCCGTCCGGCCGATGCTGGTGTACGGCCCGCACGACTACACCGAGCGCTTCGCATACTGGACCGACCGGGTCGCCGAGTACGACGAGGTGGTCGTTCCCTTCGACGGCGACAGTCTGCTCCACCGCGTCTACGTCGAGGACGTGGCAAGCGGGCTCCGGATCGCTGCGGAAGAGGGTGAACCCGGCGAGGCGTACAACGTCGCCGATCGCAACACGTTCTCGCTGAAACGCTCGCTGGAACTCGCCGCGGAAGGCCTCGACACCGAGGTCGACATCGTCGAAGCTGGCCCAACGGAACTCGCGGACGCAGGGCTGGAGGCGGTGGAGTTCCCGCTCTACACCCCCTCGCCAGCGATTGCCGCGACCGAGAAGCTCGCCGAGCTGGGCTGGGAGTCGACGCCGCCGGGAGTCGCCGTGGCAAACGCTGCACAGTCTCACCGAGCGAACGGACTCGACGGCACGGAGAACGGCCCGGACAGGGACGCAGAACAAGCGGTCATCGACGCCGTTCGCGGCGGCGAGTAGGTCCAGGCCGTCGACGCGGCGGCACGCCCGTCAGTCCTCCCGGCGGTTCTCGACGCAGTCCCGGACCGGCTGCAGCACCTCGTCAGCGACAGTGTAGGGGTCCGTCTCGCGAGCCAGCACGCGGTCCGCGAGGTCACCGACACCGCCGTGGCGTTCCAGCTCCTCGTCGACCAGTTCAGCAGCGTCAGCGCGGAGGAGCTGGCGGATCTCGGCGGCGTAGCGCTGCCGGGCTCTGGCCTCCCGGCGACCGGTGCCATCGAGCCACTCGGAGTGAGCATCGAGCGTCTCGATGAGCTCGTCGACCCCCTCGCCGCTCGTGGCGACGGTTTCGAGCACTTTCGGCTCCCAGTGGGCCGCTTCGTCGTCCGCCGCCTCGTCCTCACCGAAGTCAGGGTGCTCGGGCGCGTCGTGATGGCCGGTGTTCAGCTTCGCCGTCGGGTCCCGGTCCATGTGGAGCATCTCCTCGAGGTCCGCCACAGTACGGCTCGCGCCGTCCATGTCGGCCTTGTTGACGACGAAGAGGTCCCCGATTTCGAGGATACCCGCTTTCAGCATCTGGACGTCGTCGCCAGAGCCGGGCTGGACGAGCACGACCACCGTGTCGGCAGTGCGGACGATATCCACCTCGTTCTGGCCGGCGCCGACCGTCTCGATGATTATCCTGTCTTTCCCGAACGCGTCGAGCGCTTTCACCGCGTCAGCGGTGGCTGTCGAGAGCCCGCCCAGGGTCCCCCGGGCTGACATCGAGCGGAAGAACACGTCCATATCGCCGACGTTGCTCGCCATCCGGATGCGGTCGCCGAGCACGGCCCCACCGGAGTACGGCGAGGAGGGATCGACGGCGATGACGCCGACGGTCTCGCCGCGGTCGCGGTACTGGCGGGCCAGCTTGTCAACCAGGGTGGATTTTCCTGCACCGGGCGAGCCGGTGACGCCGATAACGTTGGCGTGACCGGTGTGGCTGTGCAGGGAGGAGACCACGTCCCGGTAACCCGGTTCCCGGTTCTCGACCTTCGAGATGACCCGGGCGAGCGCCCGGTGTTTCCCGGCCAACAGCTCCTGAACGAGCTCGGATGCTGCGGCCGCGTTCATCGCTCGTGGACGTTGTTCCGGACGAACTCCACGGTTTCCTCCATCGGCGTGCCGGGGCCGAACACCTCGGCGACACCGGCATCGAGCAGTTTCTCCTTGTCGTCGTCTGGGACGATGCCGCCGACGAGCACGAGCGTGTCGTCGAAGGCGTCGTACTCCTTCAGCCCCTCGATAACCTTGGGGATGAGCGTGTTGTGTGCGCCCGAGAGGATGGAGATCCCGAGCACGTCGACGTCCTCCTGAACCGCCGCCTGGACGATCTCCTCTGGGGCACGGTGGAGCCCGGAGTAGATGACCTCGAAGCCGGCGTCACGGAACGCCCGTGCGATGACGTGCGCCCCGCGGTCGTGGCCGTCGAGTCCGACCTTGGCCACGAGACACCGGATGGTTCGCTGTTCCTGATCTGCGCTCATGGGGTGTCGTTCGCTTTGCGCCGGTTTCACTCTAACGGCACAAGTCGCGGACACGCCGGCCGTAGGCGGGCACCCCTGCGCGTATTCCCGATGGCAGGGATGGCGTCCGGATGGAACGGCCACCACAGCAGCCGGGCGCGCATACCGACACCTGTTGGGCTCGCGTCGGCGCAGTCGTCATCGACGCCATCCTCGTCACCATCATCGCCGGCAGCATCGCTTGTCTGTTCGCCGCCAATCCGGTCCGGCCAGCATCACGCTGGAGTGGAGTCGACGCGATATGGTCGTCGCGCGCGTCGACAGACGCGGCGAGTGAAGCTGACTCAGGCTATCGAGATACCAGTCTCCTCGCTTTCGGCGGCGCGACGGAACGCGAGGCCGAACACGCGGTAGGCCGCCACCTGAATGTAGAAGTTGACGAAGACTCCAACGATGGTGCCAAGAATCGGAATCAGGCTCAGCACGCCGACGACGACGAAGCCACTGACGAAAATAATGAAGCCGATCACCCACGCGACGAGATAGTCAGGCGACACCACCACCGAGGAGATATCCCCGAACGCGAACGCGTCCCCGACACTGCCGGTCCGAGCGAAGTTGGTGATGGCCGCCGGATAGACGTACGTCAGCGCGATGAACAGCAGGCCGCTGACCAACGCCGCGATCGCGAACCCGGCGGCGGCGACATCGCCCGAGCCGGTGAGGGCGCCCGCGCCACCGAGGACGACGAACACCACCGTCGGCACGAGATAGTAGAGGACGGTGACGACGAACGCCAACAACCCGCTCATTCCGAGGTCGCCCCAGTCGTCGAACACCGGCGGTTCGTCGACGCCGTCCACAGTCTGTTCAAGCACCCGGAGGAAGTAGCCGAAGACGAACAGTATCGGAATCAGGAGGAACGACAGGATCGACAGCACACCCCCGATGAGGACGGTCATCAGCGCATCGTCACTACGGCTTGGATAATACAGCCCGTCACTGAGCATGCCCCGTGCATTGATTCCTCAGATGATAAACATACCGGCACGATTTGACCGCTGAGAGAGTGCCGGAGTGGCGGGCCCGCTCATAGTGATTACTGCGAATAGTGTCATCGACGGTGTCGAACGCCGCCGGTTCAGGGACTCCCACCGACACGGATGGTCACGGCGGGACAGACTCGCAGTAATCACTATCAGAGAT
>NZ_JAZKRY010000122.1:0-6948 GCF_036626355.1 Halolamina sp.
ATGAAACAGCGGGTGCTCATCGCCAAATCCCTGGCGTGCCAGCCCAACTTGCTCGTCGCCGACGAGCCGACGACGGCGCTGGACAAAACCACCGAGGCGCAGCTCCTGGACCTCATCGAGGAGATGGGCGAGGAGTACGGGCTCTCGGTGCTCATCATCACCCACGACCTTCGCGTCATCTCGCGACTCTGTGACCGGGTCGTCGTGATGTACGCCGGCCAGACCGTGGAGATGGGGCCAACCCGCGAGGTGATCAAGAACCCCACCCATCCCTACACCCAGGGGCTCATCAACGCGATCCCCAGACTTGGTGGGCAGAGCGACCTCGAGTCCATCCAGGGAACTGTCCAGGATCTCGTCAATCCCAACGAAGGCTGTCGGTTCGTCGACCGCTGCCCGCTCGCGACGGATGGCTGTCGCGACGAGGTGCCGCCGCTGGAGGAGAAAACCGACGACCAGTACGCGGCCTGCTTCGAGGTATGAGATGAGCGGCGATCCCCTCCTCCAGATCCGCGGGCTGAAGAAACATTTCCCCATTCGACAGGGGCTGCTGAAACGACAGGTCAACAGCGTGAAAGCGGTCGACGGCGTCGACCTCGACGTCCACCGCGGCGAGGCCGTCGGACTCGTTGGCGAGTCTGGTTGCGGGAAGACAACGCTGGGGAAGACGCTGCTTCGGCTCATCGAACCCACCGATGGCGAGATCCGCTTCGACGGCGAGAACGTTGCCTCGGCTGAAGACGCCCGGCTCCAGCAGCTTCGCAAGCAGGTGCAGATGGTGTATCAGGACCCCGATACCAGCCTGAACCCTCGGCGGACGGTGCGGAAGACGCTGATCGAGCCGCTGCGGATCCACGACGAGATGGAGAACGCCGACGAACGGGTCAACCGGATGCTGAACCGGATGGATCTGGATCCGGACACCTACCGGTCGCGCTTCCCGCACGAGCTCTCTGGCGGACAACGCCAACGCGTGGGCCTCGGGCGCGCGCTCATGCTCGAACCCGAATTCCTCGTGCTCGACGAGCCAACGAGCGCGCTCGACGTGAGCGTCCAGGCGCGCATCCTCAAACTGTTCCAGGAACTCCAGGAGGAGATGGGGCTGACGCTGCTGTTCATCAGCCACGACCTCTCGGTGGTGAACTACCTCTGTGACCGGACCGCAGTGATGTATCTGGGCGAAATCGTCGAACAGGGGGCGACTGACGAGGTGTTCGAGGCGCCCCAGCATCCCTACACGGAGGCGCTGTTCTCCGCGCTCCACCCAGTCGATCCCGACGAGGAACGGAATCGGGTGGAGCTTACCGGCGAACCCCCCTCACCCATCGACCCACCCACTGGCTGCTCGTTCAACCCCCGCTGCCACCGGCAGGAGGAGGTCGGCTCCCGCTGTCTGAACGAGGTGCCGGCCCTGGTCGACCGGGAGTACCAGGGCGGAACCAGGGAGATGGCCTGTCACCTCTACGAACCGGCCACGGACGTCGAAGAGGACGGTCAGACCGCTACTGGAGTCGGCGACGACTGAGAGTGATTACTGCGAGTCTGTCCCGCCGTGACCATCCGTGTCGGTGAGGGGAGCCCCTGACCCGGCGGCGTTCGACACCGTCGATGCAACCATTCGCAGTAATCACTGTGAGGCAGCAGGCGGACGTGGCAAGATCCGCCGCCACGTCTCAGAACTCCTCGGCGACGCTGCCGGCCGTGGCGAACCGCGTGCCCTCCATCGCCGCGACGTCCTCGATAAACGTCTCCAGGCGCGTGAGAAACGGAATGCGGCCGGCACACTGGGGGTGGAGCAACAGCGTGTAGACGCCGCCATCGACGTGCTCGTGCATCCACTGGAACTCCGCGGACCAGCGGTCGAACACCGCCTCCTCCGTCGAGTACGCCACCCATTCCGGGCCGGAGACGACCGGAAACAGCTGCATCCAGTCGTCGCGGTGCCAGAGATACGGGATTTCGACGATATCCGTCGGCTCGCCCCGCTCGTAGGGCTCGTACACAGGCGCCTGCTCGCCTGCGCGGAGTTTGTACGGCTCGAAATCGTGCGCCGTGTCGCTGGAGTCCCACTCGAAGCCGAACTCCTCCAGAAGCCGTTTGGTCCGCTTCGAGAACCCCCCATCGGGCGTGCGGAACCCGTCCGGCTTCTCGCCGGTCAGGTCGTAGATGGCGTCGATACCACGGGCGATATCCCGACGTTCGGCCGCTTCGCTCTCGAAACTCGGAAGCGACCGATGGCTCCAGCCGTGGTGGCCGATTTCGTGCCCTGCGTCGGCGACGTCGCCAGCGACCTCGGGGAAGCTCTCGATCGTGTGGCCAGGGACGAACCACGTCGAGGGAAGGTCGTGGCGGTCGTGAAGGTCGAGCAGCCGTGGCGCTGCGACGTCAGCGCCGTAGACGCCCCAGGACGCAAAGCCGGGCATCCCGTTGGCGGTCCAGGCGGAGACCGCGTCGAAATCGTAGGTCAGACAGACCGTTGAGTCCATACCCACCGTGGGTCGGCCCGCTATATCGCTCGTCGGACCTCCCACGGGTGTTACTTATTCCCGTATATTTATTTGTCTGGACGTTCCGTTGTATAAGAGTATGTCCAAAGACAACGATACACATGGCCCATCAAAATCCCGCCGCTGGTTCCTCCAGTCCGTCGGCGTCGGCTCGTCAGTCGCGATAGCGGGGTGTACCGGGGTTCAGTCAGGCGGCGAGGCTGAAACCGATGCAACGTTCATCGCGGCGAAGAACCAGCCGCTAACACATCTCGACCCGCAGGCCATCAACGACGGAACGATGATACAGCTCGACCTGGTGTACGACCAGCTGCTGGACTACAAACACCAGGACCCGACGGAGGTGCGTCCAGCGCTGGCGACGGATTACGAGTCACAGAACGGCGGGGAGGAGTGGGTGCTCACGCTCCGAGAGGGGGTCGAGTTCAGCGACGGGACGTCGTTCGACGCCTACGCCGCCAAGCGCTCGCTGGAGCGAGCCAAGGCGCTGCAGGCCGGGCAGTCCAAGCCGTACGACTGGATCGACACCGTCGAGGAGACGGGTGATTACGAGATCACCATCCACTGTAACGGCGCATTCGGGCCGGCCCCCGCGGCACTGACGTTCGTCACCGCGAGCATCATGAATCCGACCGTCCTCGACGAGCACAAAGACGAGGAGAACCTCGGTCACGAGTACTTCAAGCAGAACGTCCACGGGACCGGCGCCTTCGAGTTCGAAAGCTGGGACAAGGGCAACGAGTTCGTCGCCACCAGGAAGACCGACGACTGGCGGGCCAACGGAGACGACCTGCCCGAGCACCTCGGCATCCCGGAGAACGCGAACGTCGGGGAGTACCAGAACCGCATCGTCCGGGAACAGCTGACCCAGAAACAGAAGGTTACGCAGGGTGATATCGATGTTTCGCGGGACCTGACGTGGACCAACATCGAGAGTGCTATCGAGAACGACGGGGTGGAGCTCTACGACGGACCGCCCGACCTCTACAACAAGTACGTCTTCATGATGTGCCAGCGCGAGCCGACCTCCGAGGTCAACTTCCGGAAGGCGCTGGCTTACGCCGCCGACTACGAGAGCATCGCGAAGGAACTGGTCAACACCGGTATCCCCTGGGGGACGCCGTGGGCGGAGGGTATCTGGCCCCGAGTCACTGAGGGTCAGTACAGCCGTGATCTGGAGAAGGCGCGCTCGTTCCTCGAGAAATCGAACTACGACGGCCGGGAGCTGAAGTTCCGCTCCATCAAGGGTTCGGAGAACGACAAGGTGGGTGAGGCGCTGGTCGCCAACTTCGACGAAGTCGGCATCACCGTCGACCACGAGGACATCCCGTGGTCGAACCTCTACGAGCAGCTGACCGACGCCGAATCGATGCCGGACCTGCTCATGTACAACGGCTGGCCGGACTACGCCGACCCGAACGGGCCGGCGATCCGGTACTGGGGCGACTACTGGCCGCCGGACGGCTGGAACACGGCCTACTACCAGAACGACGAGTACGACGAGATGTTCGAGAAAGCCCGGAGCAGCGGCGACCGGGCGGAGCGCGAAGAGCTCTACAAGCAGATGCAGGAGATCCTCCTCGACGAGGTGCCCATCATCTGGCTGTTCCAGAACAAGTACGTCCGGGCGTACAACGCCGACGTGGAGGACCTCCGCTACACTCCGGGCGAGTTCAACTACCTGCCTGCCCACCAGATCCACAAGGAGAACTAACGCGGCCAGATGGAGTTCAAAACCTATCTCGTTCGTCGGCTGACAGCGATGGCGGTGACGTTCTGGGGGATCCTCACCCTCGTCTTCCTCCTCTCGCGGGTGGTGCCGGGCAACCCCGCGGCGGTCATCGCCGGCGCGAAGGCGACCGAGGAACAGGTCCAGCGCATCCGGGCGGAGTACGGGCTGAACGACCCGCTCCACGAGCAGTACATCGATTTTCTCACCGACCTACTGCTCCACCAGCGCATCGGCCAGTCCGTCGCTACCCAGCGACCGGTCTCGGTCGAGCTCGCTCAGCGCTTCCCGGCGACGTTCGAACTGACGACGACTGCGGTGGTGATCGCCGTCAGCATCGGCATCCCGCTCGGCATCGCCTCGGCGGTGTACAAGGACGAGGCGATCGACCATGGCTCCCGCTTCGTCGCCATCAGCGGCGTCTCGGTTCCGCAGTTCTGGATGGCGATCCTGGCACAGCTGTTCTTCTACTCCTATCTCGGCCTGCTTCCCTCCGGCGGGCGCTATCCCGACAACCTCGCAAAGCCGGTCGAGACCACGGGGCTCTACCTCATCGACACGCTGCTCGCGGGCTATCCCGTCGGCTTCTTCGCGACGTTGGAGCATCTGGCATTGCCAGCAATCGTGCTTTCGCTGGGGACGCTCGCCCAGACCACCCGGATCATGCGCTCGTCGATGATCGAGACGCTCAACACCGACTACATCGAGTGGTCCCGCGCCCACGGCTTCCGGGGTCGGATCGTCCTGCTGCGCCATGCGCTGCGCAACGCCGTGATGCCGACGATCACGGCAGTGGGTCTCTCGTACGGCCTGCTGCTCGGGGGCTCGGTGGTCGTGGAGATCGTCTTCAACATTCGGGGGTTGGGGCTGTTCCTCTACAACGCCGTCATCACCTCGGACTTCAACGGCATCCTCGGCGTCACCGTGGTCTTCGCGCTTGGCTACCTCATCGTGAACTTCCTCGTCGACGTCACCCACACCTACGTCGACCCCGAAATCGAGGTGGGTGAGTGATGGCGGCCGAATCCGAATCCGTCTTCGAGCGCCACCGCGGCGTCATCGAGGCGGTGTCCGAGGCGGTGTACATCCTCGGGAAGAACCGACTCACGGTTGTCGGTATCGGGATGGTGCTGCTCATCGTGTTGCTGGGTCTGCTCGCACCCGTTATCGCGCCGTACCCGGGCCACACGCAGTCGGTGACCAACTTCGAGCAGTCCCTCCAGCCGCCGTCCTCCGAGCATCTGTTCGGCACTGACCGGTTGGGTCGTGATATCTTCTCCCGTGTCCTGTTCGGCGCGCGTATCTCGGTGAAAATCGCGGTTTCGGTCGTCGGCGCGGCGCTGGCCATCGGCATCCCGCTGGGTCTCGCAGCGGGCTACATCGGGGGCCGGGTAGAGATGCTGATCATGCGCGTGACGGACGTGTTCGTCTCCGTGCCGCGGCTCATTCTCCCGGTCGCGATCGCGGGCGCGCTCGGCCCCAGCCTGCGGAACGTGATGATCGCGCTCGTCATCACCTGGTGGCCGTGGTACGTGCGACTGCTGCGCTCGGAGGTGAAGGAGGTGAAATCCGAGGAGTACGTCGAGGCCGTGGAGGGCCTCGGCGCGAAGAAGCTCCGGGTGATGTTCGTCCACCTGCTGCCCAACAGCCTCACCAGCCTGCTGGTCCAGGCGACGATGGACATGGGCTGGGTGATTCTTGTGGCGGCCTCGCTCTCGTTCATCGGGATCGGGGCATCGCCGCCAACACCGGAGTGGGGCCTGATGGTCGCCCGTGGCCGGGAGTTCATGCCCACCTACTGGTGGTACTCCGTCTTCCCGGGACTGTTCATCTTCATCACCGTCATGGGGTTCAACCTTATCGGTGACGGGCTCCGAGACATTCTGGATCCGCGGAGCCGGATGGAGTAAAGAGTAGATGGAAGGACAGTATTTCGCTGTGAGACGCAGCTGACGCAGCCGGTTGCTCAGTGCAGTTGTAAACGACTCAATCGAGTTCGAGATGACGGGCACACTCGAGCCATTCTTCGAGCGGGGGGTATCCATTGAATCGAACGGTACCACATCGGGGTTCGTGGTCAAGAACTCCCGCGGCAGCTAACCTGGGCAGATGGCGATGGACTAAACTCGTCCGAACTGCTTGCCGCGATGGTAACTCGTCGGCCCCGGTGTCAGCGGCCTCGTATTTCCGGACGGCTTCCACGAGCTCCTCGAGAGACAGAACCGACTCCTCCTCGTTGTACAGATAGTACAGCAGGTACCGGCGTCGCGCAGCCTGAAGGACACTGAACACGATATCGAGTTGCTCAGTACTCTGTGAATTACGGGCCGCCAACGCACCCTTGCTTTCGCCATTTTTACGATTGGACATAATGTCTGACGCCTGAGAGACTGATTACCGCGTGGATATGTAACAGTTTTGGAAGATATTATAGATTATATATCAAATAAATAATATAAGTTACCTTCGCCATCGGTCATGCGTCTCGTCCCGCTAAAAAGAGACCGCAAAACCACAATATCGAATGAGCGACAAGAAGCTGCTGACAGACTGGCACGTAGAGTAGCACGGCGTAGCGACCCGTACCAGTCCTATCCACTCCGAGAGGACGGTACTGAAGCACCGGACTGAGGACACACCCCAGCAAACCGATGGACTGATACTGATTACTGCGAGTCTGTCCCGCCGTGACCATCCGTGTCGGTGATGGGA
>NZ_JAZKRY010000123.1:0-6755 GCF_036626355.1 Halolamina sp.
ACCGGCGGCGTTCGACACCGTCGATGCACCGATTCGCAGTAATCACTATGAGTGCTGTGCCGTCTCCGTCAGCGTGCTATCTGGCAGGCGACCTAGATTCCGACTCCTTGCGCGGTCAGAACCAGCGTCACGGCGGCGTAGAGGAGGATCGCGAGCACGCCGATGATGATGTATTTCAGCAGGCGGCCCTCTTCCTGGGGCGACTCACCCGGGAGGCTCTCATCGTAGAGGTCGTCCTGTTCGTCGCTCATTGTCGAGTGGACGGGCCGCGCACCAATCAATCCGTCTCTCTCGGTCTCGTCGTCGTCGACTTCCCGCAGCCACCAACTCAGAACCCGATTCGGGAGTCCGTCGAGAGGTCGAGGTCGTCATCATCGGGCTCGGTCGGGCCGACGTGGACGAACTCGTAGCCGTCGTCGTCGAGAACCACGTCGCCGCCGGTGGTTCGGACCGACAGTTCGTCCAGGATGGCGCCTTCACAGGGGCCGAACGTACACTCGCCATCGGTTTTCCCGAACGTCGCGCCATGGCGGCCGCAGATGACTTCGCCGTCTCGAACCGTCGCACCGTCGCCCCTGTCGAGGTTGACGTCACGCCAATGCTGGCAGTAGTTGAACCAGGCAGTCACGTCGCTGTCGGTGCGGACCAGAATCGCCTCGCGGCAGTCGCCGGTTTCCCGCTCCTCGACGGTTATCAGAAGCGTGCTCTCCGCAGGTACGGCTGTTACATCGGTGATCCGCTCCACGCATCCCATTGAGGGTGGCTACTCAGCTGCTGGGGAAGTGCGTTTGGGTCTGGATTCACGCCGCTCGCGTTCGCTCGCTTCGTTCCCTGATTCAACTCTCCTCGACGCTATGCTGTCGACGACGGGCTCCCGCCTCGCGATGCTCGGCGTTCAGACAGCGTCGGCGACAAGAACATAGCGGGAGGTAGATTTGAACTACCGATCTCCGGGTTATGAGCCCGGCGGAATCTCCTGGCTATCCCATCCCGCTATCTGAAACGAGTACGGTTCAACGGTTAAGGGTTATGTTTCGACCGCCGTATGTCGGTTCCCACCGTGCGAATCGAACACGTTCACCCCGACGCCACCCGCCAGGTGAAGAGGCTCTCCAGCACGTAGTTCAGGACGAGCGAGGAGGCGATCGCGATAGGGAACGTCGCCAGCTCCCAGAGGTCGACGCCGATGAACGGCAGCGCGATCGGAAGCTGTGTCAGCAGCCACACCACGATGACCTGCACGCCGACGCCGCCGCTGCGCACCAGGTTCGACTTTATGAACCGTCTGAGCAGCGCCCACTGGCCAGCGACCCCGTGACCTGCGAACGTCCAGCGCTCGTTAATCGTGAACATGACGACGATGGCCACCTCGGCGCCGACGAGCTTCGCCAGCTCCGGCGGGACGCCGAGTCCAGCCGTCAGCACTGAACTGGTCGTGATGTCGAACCCGGCGCCGACGACCCCCACTGAAAGGAACTGCCCGAACCGGCTGGCGGTCAGGAGTTCGTCTCGAACGTCGCTCACGATCCACCTCGCTCGATCAGCGGCGTGTGGGTAGCCCGCGACGCGAGCAGGCTGTGGAGCCGACTGCCGCGGACGACGTTCGCGCGGTGGCGCGCACTGAGCAGCCCGGTGAACATCGAGATGGTGTCGGACACGGGGTCGACGGTCGATTCGGGCTGGTCCTCCCAGACCACCGGCACCTCGGCGATGCGTCCTCCCAGCGCGCCGGCGACGGCGATGAGTTCGATATCCCAGGCGAACCCCGGCTCGTAGAGGTGGCGCCGGAGCCGCGCCCAGAAGTTCGCCGAGACGGCCTTCGCACCGCACTGGTAGTCGTAGAGGTTCGGCCCGAGCAGCCGGCGAGCGAGCCACGCGAACCCGTCGCCGAGGAACCGCCGTAACACTTTCTGGTGTGATTCGACCGTCGCCTCGGGGTGCCGTCTTGACCCGGCTGCGAGGTCGAACTCCCCGGACTCGACGGGCGCGATGACGTCGGCGATGGAGTCCGCTGGTGTCGAGCCGTCGGCGTCGGCGAACACCAGAATATCCGTGCCAAGCGCCTGGAAGCCGTCAGTGACGGCGGCGCCTTTCCCGCGGCGTCGCTCGGCGACGTGCACTGTTGCCGGGAGGTCAGCGAGCGCCTCGGAGTCGTCGCCGGGGGCTGGGTCGTCCAGTTCGATACGGAGTTCCGCTGGCGCGAGGCGGTCGTCGAGCGCCCGGACGTACTGCGAGAGACGTGTCACGTCGGGTCGGTAGGCGGGGACCACCACGCCGACGGAACGGGACATGCACCGTCGTTTTTCGGCAGGGGAGAAAAAGCGTCCGAACTGGCTGCTGCCCGCGGCCGGATCGGGAGGGACCCCGACTCAGCCCCACTGCCCGAGTCCGGTCTGTTCCTGGCCGGACTTCACTTCGTCCCAGGAGAGCCCCAGCGCCTCGATGACGCGCTCGATGGGGCCTTTCAGCGTCTTGTCGAGCATCTTGTCCCAGTCCACCTCGAAGCTGTCGGGCACCTCTTCGGCGTACTCGAAGCAGATGACGTCCGGGTCGCGTTTGAACTCCGCGTAGAGTGGATCGGTCTGTGGATCCAGTGGGTCCTCGCCCGACTCCACCTCCTGCCAGAACTCGGGGTGGACCTTCTTCAGGTAGAGCCGCTTGGGTTTCGAGCCGCGCTGGAAGTTCGTCCCCAGGAGCAGGTTCGCGTACTTTGCCCCCCGAACCTGTGCGGTGTCGGTGTCGTAGGCGTCGAGGCGCTTTCCGATACCGCCAGGGATGCCGACGTTCTCCAGGTCGACGTTCCCTTCCTGGAACTCCGAAATAACCTCGTGGAGATACTGTTTGACCTCCTCGAGGTCCTCTCCACGGACGATCATGTCGATGACCTTCTTCTGGACCCGTTTGGTGATCGGTGCGATGTCCGAGCGTTTGTACTCGAACCCCGTGATATCGATGTCGTCGACATCCTTCCCCTCCTTCCAGATGATGTGGCCCGCGTAGCGCTTCTTCTTGCCTGCCTGGAAGAACCGCCGATAGAGCTTCTCGAACTCGATCTCGAACCGGTGGGAGTCGGCGTTGAGCTCGTCGGCGGCGAAGTCGTCGTAGCGCTCGTTGATGTGCTCCTCGATTGAGAAGGACTCCTCGATCGCCTCCGCCTTGGAAACATCTTGGCCAAGTGATAACATGACGGAGTCGGTGTTGTGGAGAACGATTCCGCCGACACCGTCGACGAAGTTCTCGTTCTCTTCGACGCTCAGGTCGTATACGCAGCCATCGTGGTCTATCTCGGTGACGACCGGGTCTTGTCCGCCGCGATAGTAGTCACAGGTGCGAATGGTGTAGCTGCTCTTCGACTCCCGATAGTTCAGTGAGTGTTTCTTCTCGCGCTGGATGAGCAGCATCGACAGCCCAGCGGCGAGCTCCCGACTGACCGTTTCGTAGTCGAAGTTCCGTTCGGCGGACTCAGCGGAGTATCTCGGGAACTCACGTGAACCGTCTCCATCGACGAGGGTATCGACGAAGAGTCGCTGTTGCTCCTCCGGAAGGTGGAAGACGAACGACGGAACCCGTTTTCCGTGGGACTGCTGCCCGGCGAACTCCCGGAAGAACACGGCTGATAACTCATTCATCATCTGGAGCTTCTGCGTTGCATCGCTGTCGGTCACCGACGAACTCCCGGAGCTAGTTCCGTACTCGAGGGTTCGTTTGTCGGAGACGTCGCTGTTGATGATTCCTGCGGTCACGTTCTCGAACAGTCGCTCGTAATCCGATTTGAGCCCCTCGAGCCACTGCGTGCGCGATTCGGCGATGCTCGCACCGAATGTGCTGTCTGTGGTTTCTGCGGTTGAGGCACTCCCTTCTGAGACGTACGCAGCGAGGAGGCGAATCAGCGCTTCCCCCGTCTCCGTGTTCAGGTCGATGTGCCGTTTCACCTTCGGCGTTGACTCGATCTCGCCGTGGTGCTCGTGGCCGAACCAGACGGACTCACCGTCAGTGTGGACTCGTTTCGTCTTCTCGATGGCGTTCTCGGCGCCGACACTTCGGCCGTCCTCGTACGTCCGACTATACCCCTCCAACACGTCGTAAACGTCGACCGTCTCCCGTTCCTCGAGGGATGGGACATCCGGCACCCGGAGTGGTTCGTCCACGTCAGCAGGAGCCGCCTCTGTGAGTTCGTTGCCGTCTTCGACGACGTAGGAGTGATCCCGCGTGGTCGTCGATTCACCGAACTTGTGTTGGAAGTTGACGACTGGCTTGTCAACCTCGTGGCGAACCGCCTGCGTTATCGCTCGCCACTCAGCTTTGCCGGAGACGTTCACTGAAAGTGCCTCCCACCCGGGTAGCTCTGCGCGCGTCTTCCCGGGAGTGGCGTCGGCGACCGGACCACCGTCAGCGGTGATGCGGACGGTCCCGTTCTCGACTGGCGATGCCCGTTCGAACAGTGTTTCGATGGGCAGAATACGCACCTCTCCATCGGGGTTCCGAGTGACGACAGGGCGGCCCCCGGTTACGCTGTCCCCGTAGGCCACCTCGTGGTCGATCTCCTCGGCGGCCGTCTCCGTGAACTCGATGACCTCTCGCCCGGTCGCCGTCACCGCGGCGGCGCCCTCGGTGTCGTAGAGACGGAATCGATCCCATCCCGAAACGCCGTAGAGTGACTGGCCAACGAACTGGAAGGTGCCGTTCCGTCCCGCCAGTAGGGAGTGGTTGTCCGCGACAGTAACGCAATAGACGCCGTCTTCTGCCGTACTCGTCGAACGACTCCGATTCATGCGGAGCGTGTTCTTCGCGTCCTCACCGACGTAGATACGCCACGATCCGCTGTCTTTCCCGTAGTTGGCTGTCAGGCCAAGATGGGCACAGAGTCGGAGCACGTCGTCACGGAGTCGTTCGCTGGAGGTGGTGTACCGCCAGGAGTTCGGCTGCCGGTCCCCATCGCCGGCCATCAGCGTGTCGAGGAAGCGCTGTTTCTCCTGCCCGCTCAGGTCGAACACGAAGTCGGGAATCCGCTTCTCGAAGCTGTCGCCGCCACAGAGCCGTTCGAGCGTCTCGCCGAGCAGTCGCGAAGTGAACTGGTAGCAGCGGTCATCGACGTCGTAGGCAACGCCCATCCGGTGGAGAAGGTCGCCGATAGTGGCGTGGTCGCTCTCAGTAGCGATGGCTTCCTCGCCGGTCGCGCCACCGTCAGCCGTCGTGGGCTTCTGCTGTGTGATTTTGACGGTGGTCGCCGAGCCGCGGTGGTTCTCGCCGAACTGCTTCGCCTCGGAAGTGTAGACGTTCCCCTCCGTGATGTACCAGGCGAGCAAGTCGAGGAAGTCGTCGCCGTCGAACGTCCGTGGAATCCACTTTCGCCCGGCCTCTCGATGGATGAAGCTCTGCTCGCAGACCGACTCGATGTACTCCCGGTGTTCGGCGAACTCCTCGGCGTCGAGAACGTACCCCTCCTGTCCGACGTCGTCCTTTTCGACCTTCTTCGGGTAGTAGCCGAGTTCAGCCGCGAACGTGTGATCGTGCACCTCCGGCCGGACCCAGACCTCGTACTCACCCTCGACGGTATCGACCAGATCGACAGCCCCGAGCTCGTCACCGTGGTCGGTGGTCCAGTCGTGTGGCAGTTCGTAGTTCGTCGCGTCGTCGAGGTCGCCCGCCTCGACGAAGCTGTAGCCGTCCTCCGTGATGCCGTTGGTCTCGTTTTTCCGGACGAGCATCCGGTGGTTCGGCGTCACGCGAAAATCGGTCTTGCTGGTCTGGATATCGATCAACTTCCCGTCGTACTTCGGATAAGCATGAGTTTCGGTGACCGGCTTGACCTCCATCTCTGTTGTTTCCGGGTCGAGTGAGTACACCTCGTCGCCGACGCCGAGCTCGCGGATGTTCCGCACGCCCTCGGGTGTGAGCACGTCCGTGTCGGGGGTGAAACAGTTCATCACAACCTTCACCGAAGCCTGCTGCTTGTCGTACTGCTCGTAGGGCTCCGTGTCCGGCTCGTGCTGGTCGCGCAGCTTCTTTTTCTCCTCGCGTTCAGTGAGGAGTTCGTCGATCATCTCCCGCATGATTCCGTCGGGTTCCTTGCGGAAGTGGGTGCCATCCGGCGACCGGTACGTTTCGCCGTCGTACTCCTCGGGGTCGACTTTCGTCTCGGGGGAGGAGTTGATGGTCGCCATCGACATCGGGTAGAGCGATTTCAGGTCGAGCACCGTGACGTTCTCTTTCACGCCCGTAATCGGCTCGAACACCGCGCCGCCTTCGAATTCCTCGGCGGCCTCCTGCTGGCCTTTCGAGGGGAGCGCGAACTCGCCGTAGGCCTTGTGGAGCACGTACATGTCCACAGCGTCGCCGGCGGTCGGCGCGTCCTCCAGCTTACAGCCCACGAGCGAGCGCACCTGGTTCCAGAACGAGACCACGTCCTGCTTGCGGTCGATTTCGACACAGAGCTCCACGTCCCGGAGGTTGTACTCGAGGAGCTGTTCGGGGTCCTGCTCCCAGAGGTCGCCGATGTCGCCGGAGTAGTGTTCCTTCCCGACGTCGAGTTCGCGCTCACCGATGGCGTCGAGGCGGAACGACTCCAGTTCTTTGATGACGATCTGTTTGTAGCCGTACAGCAGGTCGAAGACGACCCGTCCCTTCACGTCCGGGCCGCCCCAGTCCGACCGCCAGACCTCGTCGATGCGGGAGAACCGGCCGATGTCGAGGTCGTACTCGCTGCCGGTGTCGATACGCTCCAGGCGATCGAGCACGTACGGCATGTCGAAATC
>NZ_JAZKRY010000124.1:0-6685 GCF_036626355.1 Halolamina sp.
CGTGCGGTGCAGTTTCAGATGCGCTCGGCCGGTCGGTCCGCCGAGCGAAAGCGCCCATTTTCGGCAGCGGCCCGAACTTCATCTGCTGGGAGCTGTGCCATCGCCGCCGCCTCCGCGACAGTGACGTTTCGACATGCGACCACGAGAGCGGCGCCGACGAGCAGCGGCTCCACGGCGTCGTCGCGTTCGAGTGCACACCAACCCCGAAGGGTCGAACACGCAAACCAACGACGACACCGCGCGTTTCATTCTTCGCCGACCCTCATTTTTATGATGTGGCATCCCTATGGAACAATAGAGATGGCCACTGCTCGCGATTCACCGGAACTCCTCGCGTTCGGAGCAACCCATGGAATGGACGAGCTTCGCGAGCGCTCGGCCGGACGAAACGTTCTCGCGGTTCTCACGGAGTCGACCGCCGACACGTGGCACCGCCAGTGGGAGCGCTCGACGACCGACGCTGAGCAGCTCGCACTCGTCGAGTGTTACGACCTCGCCCGCAGCACCGCAGCACGGAGCCCGGAGACACGCGTCGTTTCCGACGAACTTGCGGTCTCCACGATCCCACGCCCGGTTGAACCCGAACAGCTCTCGGCTATCCTGACCCGGCTCTTCGACGGCTGGGAGGCCGGGGAATCAGAGACGGTCCTCTACATCGAGTCCCTCGGCGATCTCGTCGCCGATGCCGGGCTCGCGGCGCTCCACCCGCTCTTCGAGCGCCTCGTCGAGCGCACCCGCTCGACCGGCTCCGGTATCGTCGTCACCGCTGACCCGGAACCGGATGACGCGCACGCGGTCAGGGCGTTCCAGGCCCTGCTCACGGAAACCGTCGGCGTCCCGGAGCCGACTGTTGACGCAACAGCGGCGGTTCGCCGCCTCAGGGAGGCCGACCCGACGAAGTTCGGCTACTTTCGCCAGTACTGGCGCGATGCCGTCCGCGCACTCGAGGCAGTCGACCGGGCGTACCCGCAGGCAAAACAGCTCCATGAGGCGGTCGAGACGGAGGAGCTCTCGCCCCGGATGCTCGGCGCCGCGCTCTCCGCGCTCGCGTGGCTTGACGCGATCTCGCTGCGCGGAAACACCAACGGCGCCAATCGATACAACCGACAGAGCTACGACCCGGAGTATGCGGCCCGGCTCGGGTTTGCTGTCGACGCGCTAGAGGAAGCGTAACTCAGCGCCGTTCTGGCGGTTCGAGTGACGTATCCACCACGGTCCCGTCTGGCTCGAGCGACACCGTTCCGAGCATCGCCGTCTCCCCCGGCGGCGTCGAGGCTGTGACGGCCTGAAGCGTCTTCTCCTGGTCGAGTCGGTCCCACAGCACCTGCTGAACGAGCGTCTGGAACTCCTCGGGGTCGGTCCAGCCGGAGTCGATCTCCGAGGGCACCTGTACGACGATTCGGAGTTCCTCCTCGGTGACGTGGACGCCGACCCCGAACGTGTCTGCCGAGTTCTCTGCAGGCGACTTCTCCGTATCGGTCATGGGGAGGCTTCTCCGTCCGGCGGCAAAGGGGCTCCGCCTCTCGAGCGAGGCGAAAGCGTGCGAGAGGTTCTCAGCCGCTGAGGGCGCCGATGACACCGCTTTTGTCCGGCACCCACCTCGTCAGCGTAATGAGTTATCGTATCGGGCTGGTCGGCAAGCCCTCCGTGGGGAAGTCGACGCTGTTCAATGCCGCGACGATGAACGACGTGCCTGAAGGGGCCTACCCGTTCACGACGATCGACCCGAGTGTGGGCGAGGCGTACGTGCGCGTGGACTGTGCAGCGCCGGAGTTCGACGAGGCGTGTACTCCGAGTGTCGGCTACTGTGACGACGGCACCCGGTTCGTCCCCGTGAAGCTCGTGGACGTCGCCGGGCTCATCCCCGGCGCCCACGAGGGAAACGGGCTGGGCAACCAGTTCCTCTCGGACCTGAACGAGACGGACGTCCTCGTCCACGTCGTCGACTTCGCCGGCGAGACCGACATCGAGGGCGAGGCGACCGAGAACCACGACCCGCGCGAGGACATCGCGTTCCTGGAAAACGAGGTCGATATGTGGTATCTCGACGTGCTGGAGAAAGGTATCGAGCGACATCTCACCGGCTACCACGGCGGGGAGGGCGACGTCGAGGCGGCACTCGCAGAGCAGATGGACGCGTTCGGCATCGTCGAAGAGGAGCTCAAGCAGATCATCCTCGCACAGGATATCGGGTTCGACCCCGAGGCGTGGGACGACGAGCAGCGCGAAGAGCTCGCCCGTGAGATTCGCAAGCGCACCAAACCGGTCGTTATCGCGGCGAACAAGATGGACACCTCAGAGGCCCAGGAGCACTGGGCGGAGATCACCAGCGAGGAGGCGTACGCCCATCTCGATTTCGTCCCCGTGAGCGCACACGCGGAGAAATCACTCAAGAAGGCTGCCGACGCGGGGCTCATCGACTACACCCCGGGCGACGATGATTTCGACATCGTCGGGGATGTGAACGACGAGCAGGAGGAGGGACTCGAACAGATCCGGGAGTTCGTCGGACAGTACGGCGGCACGGGCGTCCAGGACGTGCTCGAAACCGCGCTGTTCGACACGCTTTCGTGTGTCGCCGTGTTCCCCGGCAGCGCGAACGGCTCGACGGATGAGAAGGGCGTGTTCCGGGACTGTTTCGTCCTTCCCGAGAACGCGACCGTCGAGGATTTCGCCTACACGCTCCACTCGGACATCGGCGACGGCCTGCTCCACGGCATCGACTGTCGCTCCCAGCGGCAGGTCGGCACCGACCACGAACTGATGGACCGCGACGTCGTCGAAATCATCACGACGGGCTGAGCGTTCCCACCTCTGGCCTCGTGGGCCGGTATGGTGGCGACCGCTGGCTACTTGAGGACTCACGCCAACTACTCTCCTGTGCAGGTCGAGTGCAAACTGTTCGGCCCGTTCCGCGACGACGCGGGCGTGGAGAACGTTGGCGGCGAGTACGACGAGGGAACCACCGTCGGCGAACTGCTCCGGGAGTTAGCAGCCGACTACCCGAGCCTCGACGGTCGGCTCGTCGACGAGGACGAAGCGACGACTGCGGGACCAACCGTCGTCACACTGAACAAGAAGAACGTCAATCATCTCGACGGGCTGGAGACACCCCTCTCGGACGGGGATACCGTCCGTATCGTCCCGTCGGTCTACGGCGGATAGCACCGAGGACGGAGACCCCCCGGCTGCCCGCTCAGTCGTCGGCGGGCGCGACCGAGTCGAAGCTGGCCTGGCTGATAGTGCCGTCATCGTTCCAGCCACGTTCGCCGTAGTACTCCTGAACGGCCTCCTCGAGGTCCGGAATCTCGTAGGGGAGCCGGTCGTCCTCGACGGTTTTCCCGCGCTGATTGTTGAAGTGTCGCTCGCGCTCGATTCCCTTGGCACCGATCTCCTGGAGCCGGTCGTAGTCGGTTTCGAGCAGCGTCGCCAGCCGCTCGTCGGTGATGTAATCGCCGGCGAACGCACAGACGACGCCCGAGTCACGGATGACGTTGCGGTTCTCCTTCTCGACCAGCGTGTCGGCCTTGCCGAGCGTTCCCTCGGGGTCGAGTTCGCCGGAGTACTCGAGGCCGAGCATCCCGCCGTACATGTGGTCGGCGCCGCGGTTGGCGACGGCGTAGGAGAGCCCCTGGCCGTGAAGCACGCGGCCGTCGTGGGCGGCGAACTCCATCCCTTTGACCGTGTAGTTATCCACGCCCAGCTCCTCGTGGGCGCGGTCGACACCCTCAGCGAGCAGGTCGCCCAGCTCGTCCTCGCGGTACGCAACCTTCTTTAGGGTCTCGTGGACCAGTTCCGCGTTGCCGAACTCGTCCTCGCTCTTGAGGTAGGCCGCGAGCGTGACGCCCGCGGAGATGGTGTCCATCCCGAGCTCGTCACACAGCTCGTTGGAGATCATCACGTCGACGATGTCGCCGACGCCCTGGCAGGAGCCGAAGGAGTAGACCGTCTCGAACTCGGGGCCTTCGGTCTCCACGCCGCGCTCCTCGTCCTTGGTCGGGAGCTTGCAGGCGTAGGCACACTGCGAGCAGGCGCCTTTCTTGTACTTCTTCTCCTCGACGGCGTCGCCGCCGATGTTTTCTACACTCTCGAACTCGTACCCGTCGAAGTAGCGCGTCGGCAGCGAGAAGTTGTCGTTGATGAACTCCGTGCCGCCGGTGGTCCCCTGGCGCTTCATCCGGTCGTCGCTGGTCGCCGCTTCGCGGTGGACATCCGCCGAGGGCGGGTTGGGAATCTCGATCTCTGGGTGGGAGTCGCCCTCGAAAGTAACACATTTGACGTTCTTGCTGCCGAGCACCGCGCCCAGGCCACCGCGGCCGAACGCGCGCGAGTCGAACGTCATCACCGAGGCGTAGCGGACGAGGTTCTCGCCCGCGGGCCCGATGGTGATGCAGTTCTCCGGGCCGAGCCCGTGGTGCTCGTCCATATACTCCGAGACGGCGCTGGTCTCGGCGCCCTCGAGTTCGGGGACGGTTTCGAACTCGACCTCGGGGCCATCCTCGCCGTCAGTCACGTGGAGTGCAAGCAGTTCGTCGCTCTCGCCGACGACTTCGAACACCGAGAGTCCCGCGCCCGAGAAGTTCCGCGAGAGATAGCCACCGGCGTTCGTCGAGACCAGCCCGTCGGTCAACGGCGACAGTCCAGTCATATTCATCCGTCCGGTGAAGGACATCTGACTCATCTGGAGCGGCCCCGTCGAGAGGTAGGCGCGGTTCTCCGGGCCGAAAGGGTCGGCGTCGAAGGGGATGCGGTCGTGGGCCAGCGCCGTCGCCGTTGCGCGCCCGCCGATGGTCTGTTCAAGTACGTCGTCGATATCGGTTGCCTCGGCCGTCCGCTCGCTCACGTCTACCGTGAGAAGGGGGCCTTCTGCGTGAAGCATACTAATTCATTTGGCCGACTCCCCTTATTCCTATCTCCTCCCGGGGGAACTGCCGGAACGTTGACCGAGGGCGCGGGCGCAGGCAGGAATCGTTCACGCTCGACCATTCCAGGCGGTTCGAACCGGCAATCGTGCTCGCGCGCGCGCGAATGTTCGAAACCTCTAAGGCAAGAGGGTGGCGAGTACCACTATCAAGACCGCCGATGATACTTGATGCCATAGCCGCATCCATCCTCCAGGGCGGAATCGTCCCGAGGGGGACTCGGGTGCAAGTGTTCAGGGAGATCTACTGGGTGTTCCTCGGGCTGGGAACTCTCGTAGGAGCCGTCGTTATCGGCTACATGCTGTACAACGGGTACAAATACCGCTACCAGGGCGGCGAGGACAAAGACGGGGACCGGCCGAAGCTCGGCGAAGTCCCTACCGGCGGGGGGAAGGGCAAGAAGCTCTTCACTTCGCTGGCGCTGAGTGCCATCATCGTCATCTCGCTTATCGTTTGGACGTACGGCACGCTCCTCTACGTCGAGGCTGCGCCCGAGCAGCCCGACGCTGGCGTCGACGTGGAAGTCGAAGGCTACCAGTTCGGCTGGGACTTCACCTACCTCGACGATGCGGGAGAATCAACGGGGGTGGAGACCGGGGGAACGCTTCGCGTGCCAGTCGGCACGAGGATCAATATAGAGGTGACGTCACGCGACGTGTTCCACAACTTCGGAATCCCGGAGCTGAAAGTCAAAACCGACGCGATCCCGGGTGAGTACACGGAGACGTGGTTCGAGGCGTCACAGACAGGGGAGTATTCGGCCCACTGTTACGAGCTATGTGGCCAGGGCCACTCCTACATGGACGCGACAATCGTGGTGATGGAGGAAGAGGAGTTCGAAAGCTGGTACGAGAGTCAGCAGAACCAGGCCTCCACCGAGAACAGTTCAGCAGTGGCAGCTGGAGGTGCCTAACTGATGAGTGACGAACAACTCGAAACGGACGGGGGGACCGCAAGCGCACTACCGGGGGAGAGCCACGACGACGACGGCCATCTCCCGCCCAAGAGCTCGCTGAAGCGATGGTTGGTCACGACCAACCACAAGGACGTCGGGATCCTCTATACGGCGACAGCGATGTTCTTCCTGCTGTTCGGCGGGGTGCTGGCGCTGCTTCTCCGCGCACAGCTGTGGAGCCCGCGACCGCCCGGCGAGGGTGTGCTCTCGGCGATGGCGTACAACCAGTCCGTCTCGCTGCACGGGCTCATCATGGTGTTCTGGTTCCTCTCACCGTTCGCGTTCGGCTTCGCGAACTACATCGTCCCGCTGCAGATCGGGGCGGAGGACCTCGCGTTCCCGCGGCTGAACGCACTAAGCTACTGGCTCTACCTGGTGTCGGGAATCCTCCTGTTCGTCTCGTTCTTCCAGGGCGCCTCGTTCGCGGGCGGATGGACCCTCTACGCGCCGCTCAACATTCCGGCGTTCATGCCGAGTATCGGGGCGACAACGACGGTGTTCGCGTTGCTGGTGTTCGTCGTCTCGGTCACCGTCGGTGGGGTAAACTTCATCACGACGATGCACCGGATGCGTGCGCCGGGGCTGACGATGCGGAGCCTCCCGCTGTTCACCTGGTCCATCCTGCTGACGGTGTGGATGATGCTGTTCGCGTTCGCCGCGCTGCTGGCGGCGCTGATGATCCTGCTCTCTGACCGACTGCTCGGGACGACGTACTTCGCGGCGACGACCGCCGGCGGTTCGGTGCTCTGGACCCACCTCTTCTGGTTCTTCGGTCACCCGGAGGTGTACATCGTCTTCTTCCCCGCGC
>NZ_JAZKRY010000125.1:0-6638 GCF_036626355.1 Halolamina sp.
AGCGTCTCCGCGAAGTCGGCGGCAGCCGTCCGGTGGACGGTCGACACCCCCTCCAGTTCGGACTCGAAGGTCGCGACGCGGTCTGTTCCCATGTCACGCGTGTTCGCCACCGGCGAGGTAAAGATTCCGTGCTCACGACGGGGCGCCAGGCTGGTCCTCGCCGGTGATCGGTACCTCGATACCGATATCGTCGTACGGGACAACCGGCTGCGTGGCCCGAGCCTGCTCCTCGAATCCCACGAGGTTCAGCCGCGCCAATTCCTCGAGATCCTCTTGCTCGTGTTTCCCGACCTCCGTCCAAAACTGTCCGAGTACCGCTTGCTAGCCGTCGAGACCGCTCGCAGTGCAGTGCTCAGTGTGCGAACGGAAGCGAATCCTTCACAGATTGGACAGCGATCCGGCGAAGCATGTGGGCTGGCCCGCGTTTGGGGAGGCTCCTGGCCACGTCGAGTGTGCCTGGCGAGTCGCTGCCAGCCAGTGAGAACGCACAGTCTGATCCCTCCTCGAACCGCTCGAGCGCATCGCTAACGCGCTCTTGAACAGCGGCGGCTCGACGGTCGGGTAGTCACCGCGGTCCAGCAAGATGGAGCCGTCAACGACGACTGTCTCCACGTCTGCCGGTGCGGCGTGACCGACGAGGTGTCCGGACACGTTCGTCGACGGAGTGAATTTCGGGACGTCCCAGTCGAGGACGACCAGGTCCGCACGCTTGCCGAGGTGTACCCCTCTGCTCGCTCGTCTCTCACCGTTCAACACTCGCTTGCTGACAGGATCGTGGTAGCCAGTTACGCGCTGCCGAATACAGGACGTAACCCCGACTGTTTCTCTTCGTACGAATTTACTACCGATAGCCGGTAGAAAAATCGAACGCCGTGACTCCCGCATACCGTGGGATCGATTTTTACGCTGCTACGCATATTACTTGACGTCCGGATACAAACATGGTCATGTTCGGTTTGGTTGACACCGCGATTACACTGGCCGGGCTCAACGTGGTGCTACTCGCGATGGCCGGGTACGTCTGGGTGTCGAACTATCGGCAGTTCCGGACGTCGTTGCTCCTGGGACTGGTCGCGTTTGCAGCCGTGATGCTCGTCGAGAACCTCATGATGATCTACTCGTTCATCGAGTGGGGGACGCTGTACGCCGACAGTATGTTCGCCAAGCGGTTCTTTACCGGGTTGCGCGGCGTTCAATTTCTCGCGCTCGCGTTGCTGAATTACGTCACCTGGAAGTGAAGTTCGGGACACACAGGGGAGCCGAGTCGGGTCCAGAGCGTGTTTCCGCTCCGGGATGGCGGTACGAGTTCGGTTCATACTTCTGGCCTGACCTTCCGAGTGTCAACGGGGACCGCTGCTGAATGAAGCCTCTGTATCTTGCACCCCAACTGTATCAGCTCTCGAGGATCACAAATTCACCGGAATTGCCGCGAAAGACTTTGAGCGCGAAGTGAGCACGGGGCCAGGAACAATCCGACTCACTCGCCGACCATCTGTTGACAGCGGGGGAATCCCGGCGTTCACGCCGGGCGGGCATCGCGTACACTCCGTGCAACAATCCACCGACCACAGTACGGACGAGTCCCCGAAACACGTAGCGAACCACTCGCGTGGCTGTGAATCACAGGCTGGTCGGATTTGGGCGGGTTTCGGAACTCAGTACGGCCAGAGTTGTTATGAATTAATGCAAAAATCGGAATATTTTTTATCAGTTGGTAGTTCGACGTCCCAGCCGCATGCCAACCAAGCTGAACCGCCGCAAGGTTCTCTTCGGTATCGGTGCTGCAACCGCCGCGACGACCGCTGGTGTCGCGAACGTGTTCACAGCCGACCGCGCCATCGCGGCTACGGGCGACGACACGCCAGCGCGGCTCCGCGCGGTCCACGTGTCGCCGGACGCTCCCGCCGTCGACGTCCTCGTGGATGGCGAGCCCGCGTTCACGAACGTGCCGTTCAGGACAGTCAGCGAGTACTCCTCGCTCACCCCCGACACGTATCTGGTCACGATCAGAGCCGCCGGAGACCCTGACACCGTCGTTTTCGAAGGCGAGGTGAGCCTCGAGGCCGGGACCGATTACACGGTGGCGGCTCTCGGCGAACTCGCCGAGGACTCCTTTGACATCGAAGTCCTCACCGACCGCAACCGGAAGCTGCCCGATGCGGTTGCCGAACTCCGCGTAGTGCACGCATCCCCGGACGCCCCTGCCGTCGATGTCGTCACGGAACACGACCGCCACATTGCCGAGGACCTGTCGTTCGGTCAGGTCGGCCACTATGGGGTGTTTTTCGCCGGCGAGACAGAGCTGGCCATCCGCCCCTCCGCGGTGGACGAGGGGTCCGCCGACCCGGTTTTCGAGACGAGCCTGCCCCTCAAGGGCGGAAAGACCTACACCGTGTTCGCCGCGGGTTATCTCACACCGGACGACGAGCCGACCGACGAGCCGTTCGGGTTGCTCCCATCTGTGGGCAGCCCTCGCCCGAAGACGGCACGGGTTCGGGGCGTTCACGCCTCGCCGGATGCCCCGAACGTCGACATCTTCCTCGACGACGAGAAAGCGTTCTCGACGGTCCACTTCGGGGATGTCACCGAGTACCGCTCGCTGACGGGTGGCACTTACTCGGTGGTTGTCACTGCTGCCGGTGACAGGGACACTGTCGCCTTCGAGAGCGAGGTGACCCTCGAGGCTGGGAGAGACTACACGCTTGCAGCCATCGGCGAGCTCTCAGAGGAGACGATCCGCCCGGCGGTCCTCGTCGACGATGCGGACGTTGATCCGGGTCACGCGGGCGTGAGGGTGTTGCACGCGTCGCCGGATGCTCCCGCAGTCGACGTGACGACGGCCGGGAGCGAAACCACGCTCGTCGACGACCTCTCGTTCGGGGACGCGACAGGCGTCGGCAGCCTCGACCCCGGGCGCTACACCCTGGAGGTCAAACCCGAGAGCAGAGACGACGACAACCCCTTCGACGCCGAGTTCGATGTCGAACTGGCCGCCGGGCAACTCTACACGCTCGTCGCGACCGGGTACTTTACCGCAGACGATGAGCCGGCCAAGACCAAGTTCACCCTCGTCCCGGCGGTCACCGAGCGGCGCAAGTGACCCAGCTCCTGTCGGCGACCGCCGAACCGTGGAGGTTCCTGTGCATGGCTGCCACGGCGCCCGTTCCGGGGCGGAGTCCCCGCCCCTGAGACCCCGTCCCCGTCGATGCCGCGTACTGCGCCGGAGCCGCCCCGCTATCGTGTGCCCTGCACGCAGCCTCGCTATTCGGTGTGACGTTTCTGACAGCAACTCGGTAAGTACCCCACAGAGCGCTGAAACCAGGGCGCACAGTCAGCAACGTCACCCGCCTGCCTGACGGGTATCTGACCCAACCAACACTCTTGACGCTTCGGCCGACAGAGACCGTATGGTACTGATGCAGGCGCTGTCATATACCGCGCTCGCGGTTGTGGCTGCCTTGGTCGGCGGCGTAATCGCCATCTACTATCCACCGGGCCCTCAGATGGAAAGCAACATTCAACACTTCGCAGCCGGGGTTGTGATCGCCGCCGTTGCCGCTGAATTGCTCCCGGACATTCACGGGCGAGCACCCCAGGTCGTCGTGCTCGGGTTCGCTATCGGGGTCGCGACGATGTTGGGCATCCACCGGTTGAGCAAGACCATCGAGAAGCGCGATATCGGGGGCCAGTTCGCCGGCGCGGCGGGGTTGCTCATCACCGTCAGTATCGACATGCTCATCGACGGAGTCCTCATCGGGGTAACCTTCCTCGACAATCCCGACACTGGCGTCATCATCGCGGTGGCACTGGCCATTGAAGTGCTCTTCCTCGGTGTTGCCGGGGTCATCGCACTGCCACGGGAGACGGGGATACTCCAGAAACTCGCAGTTCCGGCAGTCTTCGGGCTGCTGCTCGCGTCGGGCGTGACCGGTGGCGTGCTTGCGCTGGACGGGGTGACCGGCGCCCCCATCGCGGTTATCCTCGCCTTCGGTTCCGCGGCCCTGCTGTACCTCGTCACCGAGGAACTGCTCGTAAAGGCCGGGAAAGTTCCCGAGACACCGGTGTCCACGACGCTCTTTTTCGTCGGCTTTCTCGCGATCTTCCTGCTTGATATGCTCCACTGAGCCGGTTAGCGGGGCGAGGGAGAAGGTCGTTACCAGTAGATAATCTACTGGACCAGATCCGGTACACGCCACAGGAGGGTCGGGTAGCGACCTTTGGACTGGATGTGACTGCTGAACTCGCCCTCTCTATCCAGCACTGCCTATTTGATGGGAGTTGGGCAGATCGATTCTGTGCGTGCAAGAGACAGAGTGCGTCTCTGACACTGCGTTCGACCACCTACCCCGGTAGTGGAGGTCAACCACCGGCAACAGGACCCATCGATTGGGGACTTGGTTACAAGCTCGTCGAGTCAGACCGGTTCCGAAACGCGGGACAATGCAGCGAACGCAAGCAGATTCCACCGAGCAACCACCTCTCCCAACTCAGCCCGCCATCGGGTCATCCGTCTCACGTTCGCGGACCCAGACCGTCGAGATTCGAGCCCCCTCAACGCTCGTCACCTCGATCACGTACCCGGCGACCTCGACGCGGTCGCCACGCTCCGGCGCACGGTTGAGCTGTTCGAGGACCAGCCCACCGATCGTTTCGACCTCTTCACTTGTGAAGTCCGCTTCGATCACGTCGTTGATTTTTGATAACGGCACGCCGCCATCAATGTCGTACCCGTTGTCGCCACGCCGGCGAATCGAGGGTTCACGCTCGTCTACATCGAACTCGTCCCGGAGGTCTCCGACCAGCGCCTCGATGACATCCTCCACCGTTGCAATCCCCTCGAACGCCCCCCACTCGTCGATAACTGCAGCCACTTGCTGTTGGTCTTCCCTGAACTGTCTCAGGAGGTCGCTCAGTGCCATTGTCTCGGGAGCGATGACGACCTCTCGGGCGATGTCGCCGACTACCGCGGCGTCCGTGTCCTCCACTTCAGCTCGTAGCACGTCTTTGACGTCAACGAATCCGGTCACCTGGTCGCCGTCATCGGCATCAAGCACTGGATAGCGTGTATGACCAGCTTCGAGGACGAGCGACTGGAGCTCGGAGAGCGAAGCGTCCGCCGGAACGCTCACTACATCCGGTCGTGGAACCATGACCTCCCGCACTGCGATGTCGTCGAGATCAAAGACCCGCTCGATCATCGTCACTTCGGCAACGTCGATATCTCCTTCCTCGCCGGAGCGAGCCAGTACCCGGAGGAGTTCCCGCTCGCCGAGCGTCTCATCCGTTTCGGAAGCGGGTGGCACGCCGAGTGCTCGCGTGAATCCATTAGCAGCCCCGTTGAAGACCACGATCCCTGGATAGAGAACGTAATAGAAGGCTTTCATCGGCGGGGCGAGAAACAGTGAGAGGCGTTCGGTCTGAGCGATTGCGAGGGTCTTCGGCGCGAGTTCACCGAAGACGACGTGGAGGAACGTGATGATACTGAAGCCGATTGCGAAAGCGACGAGATGGATGAGATTGGCCGGGAGGATCGGTTCCAGTACGGGGTCGATGAGCGCCGCCACTGCGGGTTCGCCCACCCACCCCAATCCGAGCGAGGCGATGGTGATACCGAGTTGCGTCGTCGCGAGATAGTCGTCGAGATTCGCCATCACCTCTTGGAGCGTCCCCGCGCCGGGACGCCCCTCTTCAGCAAGCTGTTCGACTGATGTGCCCCGTACCCGGACGAAGGCGAATTCTGCAGCGACAAAAAAGCCGTTGAGCGCCACGAGAGTCAGCGCAACGACGATCTGTGCCAGCGAGAGCGCGACGTTTACCATCGGTGGGGCTGGCAGCCACGGCCGCTCGATTGGTGAGTGTCCACATCTCTGCGTCTCGTTCCCCCTACTAAAACCATAGAGACTCCGGCTGGGGACTTACTCAGAAGCTGCTTCGGAACGGCCCTCACAAGCAGGATCAGCTGTTCGGCCAGTCTGACGAAGGATGAAACAGCGGGTACTTGAAGAACCGTCGCTCGGGCTACTCGAACATTTCGTCCCGATTCAGTATTTGTTCTACGTACTGGCCGTGGGATCGCTCGTCAGCGGCGCTGCTACACCCTCCTGGGAGCCGGGCTCCTCGATTCATCCCTGTTCAGCAGCACCGCTGAACCCGCTCAGTGATTGAGGGGTGCAACCCCGAGGGGTGCAATCTTGCCAGGAAACTGCCATCCTGGCTGTTCTTCTGTCTGCGACAGGATCGTCGACCCCTCTCACTGGCGGGAGGCTCACCATGGCCGGGATCGTCCAACAGAGGAGTGGAACACCAGCGCGCAGGCCCCTGCTGTCCTCGAGCCCGCAGTGCCCAACTCCGGGGGGACCTGTAGTCTTCCGGTGGTTCCGTCACTGTCAGACTCGTTGCACTCCTCAGTCAGCGAGGTCGAACTCGTGAACCGGCCACTCCTCCTCGTAGGAGAGGTGCATCTCCGGGTCGATGCCGACCTCGGCGGGGTCGCGCACCCGTAGTTCCACGCCAGACCCGATCTCGACGTCCTCCAAGTCCGCGGTCACCCGGCCGGTCAGCCGCGCGCCCGAGTCGAGTTCGACGACCGCGACCGTCACCGGCGCCAGGTCGGCAAACGGCGAGGGCGGCCGGTAGAC
>NZ_JAZKRY010000126.1:0-5685 GCF_036626355.1 Halolamina sp.
CGTTTCGTTGACCGTCGTCTCGTTCACTGCCGTTTCGTTCCCGATCGTTTCGTTCCCGGTCGTTTCGTTGACTGTCGTCTCGTTGACCGTCGTCTCGTTCATCGCTGTTTCGTTCACGGCCGTCTCGTTCTCGCCCGTCTCGTTCTCGGCGATTCCGACTCCACTGGTTTGAAACTGCGTACTGTCCGCGGTGGATTCTTCGAACCCAGTCGCCGAAACCGTCACTTCGACCGTCTCCCGGTCCATGAACACCGCAGCAGTGTAGCCGCCGGCAAAGCTGGCCGAGATCAGCGCGAACACCATCAGGAACGCCAGCAGAGTGCGTTGTTGAGTCATCACCAGTTCCTCCGGTCGATTCCAGGTAGTGACGGACCGACAGCCTCTGACGGCCACGTCGACGAAGGGGCGGTTTCACCGGGTAGCGCCGGAAGCGCCTCTTCGTCGGTCTGTGCGGGCTCGACAGCGAACAGTCCGTACTTGATGCTGAGAGCGATGACTGCACATCCGGTGACTGCCACGGCCGCGGTCACTGTCGGAGCGGTCCGCAGGAGGTTCGCCACGAAGACGGCGTAGCCCGCGAACACGACCAGTACAAGCGTGGCGACGTTCAGGTCGCCAGGTGCCAGCGTGACATCGTCCGCGGCCGGTTCCAGCTCCTCGCTCTCGAGGGCGTGCGTCGAGCCGACCAGGGTGTCAGCAGTCGCCTCGACGGTTCCCTCTCTGTCGGTCGTCGCCGACTCGGCAGCGTCGGAAGCCCTCTTCCGGTTTCGCAGTATGTCGCGAAGCTCAAGCGTCAGGAACCCCAGCATCGGCAGGGCGATCAGGGCGCCGAAGCCGATCGGCGTTTGCACGACGAGGATAACTCGCCCGAACTCCGGCAGGACGAACACCAGTTCACCGACAGAGGGGATCGTGACGGCTGGGACGACGCCGATGACGTTCGAGGCAGCGACGGTTCCGGGGTCGATGTCCTCGTTGGCGTCACCTTTTGTCACGAACGCCGGCTCCGTGCCAGTGCCGACGACTTCGATAACGCGGTGTGTCACGGGGATGTTGTCCGACGCTCTCATGTAGGTGACGACGTCGCCTGCTTCGATCGTCGCAGGATCGGTCTGGTAGACGAACACGACGTCGCCGGCATCCATCGTGGGATGCATGCTTCCGCTGAGAACGACGTAGCTCGCTTCCGCGCCGACCAGTGCGGGGATGGAGTGGACGACGATAGCCACGACCACGAGCAGGAACAGGCCCGTCAGGAGCCATCGTCCGCCGCGAGCTATTCCTCGGGCGGTGCGGGTGTGTGCGCTCATTGTGACTCACCCCCGCTCGGCTTCTCGGGCGCGTACAGGATCCCGTCTGTCGCGTTTCCGACGAGCGAGTCGGGACCGTAGAGTTCGGCGGGACCCGACCCGCCCTTCACGGCGACTTGACACAGCGTCGGATCGTCACCGGTCTGGGCGTGGAGCTCGAACGCGACGCCGACGACTTCGCTGTCCGCCGGCGCATCAGCTGCGTCCGTGATGACGGTGACATTGCCGTCGTCGTCCTTGACCGCAGCTGCGGTGATCACCAGGTCGTACCCGGTCGGGACCCCGTCGCGGTCCGGGAAGTCGTACGTTCCGGGCAGGAACGTGACGTCCTCAAGCTTGCCGAGTTCGACGCAGACACAACCGTCCTGAGCCGGGTCACAGATCCAGACGGTCAGGTTACTGACACCGTATCGCGGGGGCTGTTCGACAGGGGGTTCGTCGCAGGGCTCGGTCGATGCCGGTGGGAAGGGGTTCGCCGTGGGGTCGCCGTAGCGACACTGGACGGCGGCGAACTCGAACGCCGCCGTCGTCGCCGCGTCGTCTCCCTCGTAACTGTCGGCGAGGTCCCAGTCGAACCGGAGTGAAAGCACGTCACCGTCGGTCGTGTCCAGACAGCGCTGCTCTCCCGTGCTCGGGTCGCTATCGCCGTCGATGAGCACCCCGCTCCGCAGTGTTTCGGCAACCTCGTTCAGCGACCCGCTCGCTATCGGTTCGGTCCCGACCCGGGCGCCGGTCGCGTCGGCGTACCAGAGCTCTACGGCGAGTGCTGCCCCGAGCTTGCTGACCGGCGTCGGACAGAAGGACCGGAGCCAGATGTAGGCCGGGTTGTTCCTGTCGCCGTCCTGTGGAAGATCGACCTCGATAGCTGCGCTCCCGTTGTCGTTTTCGGGGGTTAGCTGGAGCTCGAACGAGACCGGCCCGTCGCTCGTTCCGCTGTCACCGTCATCGGTCGCCCACGAAACCTCGAGGTCGAGACGTCCTGTCGCGAGAGTCGCCTCGTAGGGTTCCGCGTCCGCGAGCACTGCGTGGGTGCCGAAGCCGCCGAGCGCGCCCGCGCTGCCGAGGGTGGCAACTGCCGCCAGGAGGCGACGGCGGTCGATGTCCCGAGTGGACGGGCGGCTCATGCGTCGACCTCTGTGCCGGCGAACGGGTTGGGGGCGGCGCAGTCGGTTGCGACGACCTCGATGTCGAACTCGGCACTGTCGCTCTGGACGATGTTGCCGATGTCGCCGGGCAGCCACCACTGAAGCCCCAGACAGCGCGTGCTTCCCTCGGCGAGGCAGTCGTCGCTCCCGAGCCGGAGGCCCTCCGAGAGCGCGGCGTCGATGGTGACGAGTGACCCGGACCAGCGCGGGAGCTCTCCCGGATCTAGCCGGCCGTTACAGCCTCCGATTCCACCGACGACGCCGGTGTCCTCCCAGACGGTCACGTCGAGGCTCTCCCCCAGTTCACCGCCATCGGCGGCGACGTCGCCGGTTTTCCGTTCTGGTTCGTTGATTCCGTTCTCCTCGTCGCTGGTGAGGCTGAATCGGTACCAGAGCGCGGCGCCGTCGACGCTCTCCGGGAGCGATTCCACGGTGATCCCGATGGCGACCCGGCCGCTGTCGTCCGGGAGCACGTTCGAGAGCGAGACGATCGGGCCGGTCGACTCGTCCACGTAAGCCGGTTGTTCTGCCGGGTCGAGAACGGCACTCGCGTTTGTCTCGTCGGTGCTGTTCTGGGTTTCGAGCACGGTATCGTTGTACGTCTCGTACCAGGCGACGCGGACGCTGATTCCGTCCGATTCCTCGGTCGTGTTCGGTGTCGTGTCTGCGAGGGTCGTTCCGTCCAGATAGGTGTACTGCGTATAGGGCGCCGAAGAGTGACGCATCACGCCGCCGAGGGTGGCGACTGACGCGCCGGCTCCAAGCGCCGTGAGCACGTCCCGTCGAGAAACGTCGTGAGACGTCACGGACGCTCACCGTCTCGGGGGTCGTGCTTGGGTGAAAGGTGGTGTGTCATCGGGGGGTCTCTGCTTGGTATCTCAGAGTGCTGTTCAGGGCATAGGTATGGAGCCGTTATCCACCGAGGTGGGATACCGGACGAGCCGGCAATGACCTCGTATTCCTGCGGTAAGGCGTTCCTACCGGCTGCTTCCAGTTGCGTTCGTTCAGGCGAACGGTGCGGTGTTTGAGCCGTCGTTGTGGCGGCACTGCTCGGCGTAGAAGTCGAGTTCGACGGTGACGGAGTCCGTCTGGACCTCGTTCTCGACGGCGGCCGGCAGTTCCCATTTGAGCGCCACACAGCTGGTCTCGGAAGCCGGGTAGCAGTCGACCGCTTCGCCAGTCTCACGGTCGGCGTCGAGCAGGACGCCCTCGGGCGCGGCGATGTGGGTCAGGACCTCCCGGAGCGACCCGGCCGCGATCATCGTGTCAGACCCGATCGACCCGGACGTCCCGAGCACGTCCAGCAGCGTCTCCGGGTACGACATGGTGTTCTGCCCGCTGTTGTCCAGGCTGAACGGGGGTCGGGGCTCCGGGAAGCCGAACGCGTCGTCGATCCACGCGGTCCGGTCGACGCCGAAGTACTGGCCGTTCGTCAACGCCGCGATGTTCTGCAGTGCGGTTTCGCCCGTCCCGGTGGCTCTGACGCCGACTGTGTGGAACTGGTCGACTTCGCCACCGTTCGAACGGAGTGCGGTGCTCGCGGAGGCGACCGGGTCGGTCCCGGTGTTGATGCCGTTGGTGACGATGACCATCGTCCGGAGGTCATCGACCGGGGCGCCCGCGAGGTTCGTGTCGCCGGCCTGGATGCCGGCGTCGAGGATCGACGTGCCGGCCCCGGGGTTGCCCAGGACCTGCGACTCGTACGTCGAGAGCGCGGCGAGGACAGCAGCCTCGTCGGTCGTCGGTGCGAGATTCACGCCTACGTAGTCGGTCCCCGAGACCTGACCGAACGCGAGGACGCCCACGGGGTAGGCGAGCGTCCCAGCGCTTTCGATTTCGCTCAGCAGGTTTCGGACGTGCTGGGCGACTTTCGCCCGCTTCGTCGGTGCGCTGCCGGACTCCGCACCGAAGCCGATGTCGTCCATCGAGTCGGTCGCATCGAGGACGAACTGGACGCTGGGGCGCCGGCCGTCGTCGAACCGGTTGTTACAGTTGTCGTCGTACCAGAGTTCGACGTCGATAGCGTCGGCGAGCTCGCCGAAGTCGTCGACGCCGCCGTTCTCGTTCACGTAGGTGTCCCACTCGGCCTCGTCGTACGGCTGGCTCTGGTCCTCACTGGCGGCGTTCGATTCCGGGTCGTTGACGGAGTTCTCGGCGTTTTCGGTTAGCTCTCCGCCGAGCCAGATGTACCCGGGGTTGTCGAAGAGGTGGAAGCTCAGCGTGATCTCGCCCTTGTCGCCGGGTTTGACGTCGTCGAGTTCGATGACTGGCGACTCGAAATCGTCCGGCAGGTCGGCGAACTGTGCGCGGAACAGGGTTTCGACGGCTGCCCGCTGCTCGGCGGTCAGGTCTGCGAACTGCGAGCCGTACTCTCGGTACGCGAGTGTATCGCGCGTAAAGAGCGGGTCCTGCACACCATCGTCTGCGGTCCCGCCATTGATGCCTGCGTCCGGGTATGCGTTGACGTTCTGCCACGTGGCGTGGTCATCCGGGTTCTGCCCGGCGAGGCCGCGGTAGTAGGACTGCTGCCAGTCCACTTTGAGGTCGAACTCACCCGCGGTGAGCGTGTTGCCGCCGAAGCGCTCGGTGTCGTTGAAGTACGCAGCGGTGCCGATACCCGTCCCGGTGGACGCGACGCCGATCGCGCCGAGACTGGCGAGGATCTTGCGGCGGGAGATGGTGATTGGATCGTCTGTCATGATTGGTCCCGTGACGCGATGCGTCTCGGGTGAGCCCCACCGGCGGAGTCGAACCGCCGTCGTCAGCGTGACGAGGGCCGTCGTAGGGGGTGTCGCGCGTGCGACGGGGGGCGAGCGCGTCGGGGAGACGTCACTCGGGTGGTTCAGGCCGGAGTAGGCCTATTAGGGGGATGTCTCCGTGGCCGTCGCCGTCCCCGTGTCCGTCTCATTGAGCGGGTACGGATTGTTGGTGCCGTCGTTGTGGCGGCACTGCTCGGCGTAGAGCGAGAGGTCGAACGTCAGCGTGTCCGTCTGGATCTCGTTGCCGACGTCGGTGGGGAGGTCCCACGCGAGCGCGACGTACTGCGTCGTGGAGTTCACGAAGCACTGGCGGTCCTCGTCGACGCGGTTGCCGTCGAGCGGGATGCCGGCTTCGAGCTCCGCGAGCACGTCCCGGAGCGACCCCTGGACGATGATCTGCTCGCCGGAGATGATCTGCCCGATCTGGGCGAACACCTGCTCGACGGACGCGATGTCCGTTGCGAGGTAGGA
>NZ_JAZKRY010000127.1:0-5570 GCF_036626355.1 Halolamina sp.
CTGATGGTTCACGCCCGAGCGGTATCAGCGCGAGCGTATAGTAGTACGGTACGCGGTAGCAAGGGGAGCGGCGACGCGCCTGCTGGCCGGCGTTACCAGACGTCGCCGAGCGCCCGGAGCACGTTCTCGCCGAGCACCTTCCGGATCTCCTCGTCGCTGTAGCCGTTGGCGACGAGCCAGCGCGGGATGTTGTTCCAGGCCTCCGTCGGGTTCTCGAGACCGTCGACGTACTCACTCCGCAGGGTGGATTCGGGGAGCTCCATCCCGTGGAACTCCGAGAGCACGCGCAGCAGTTCCGTGTGGTCGCCGTAGAGCACGTCCGGGCCGAACGCCACGTGGTCGACTCCCACCAGGTCGACGACGTACTCGAAGTGCTCCATATACGTCTCGATATCCGGGAGGTGCGTCGAGGAGAGCAGGCCGATGACGCCGCCCGTGTCGGCGATGGCCTCGAACAGCTCGTCGGAGGTGCCGCGGGCGCCCATCCCCGCGCCCTTCGCGAGCGCGTGCGTGTCGAACACTGGCTTCTCGCTCACTTCACAGACGTCGAGTGAGGTCTGCGGGCTGGCGTGGCTCACCGAGACGGCCATTCCCACGTCGTTCATCCGACCGACCGCTCGGGCGCCGAAGCCGGTGAGGCCGCCGTCACGTTCGCGGATGTCGCCGCCGCCGGTACCCAGCGCGTTCGAGGTGTTGTACGTGATCCCCATCGAGCGCACGCCCATCCCGTAGAGCTGCTCGATGCGGTCGAGTTCGTTCTCGATCATCGCCGCGGACTCGATGCACTGGACGATGGCAACCTTCCCCGCCTCGCGAGCGCGCTGGATGTCGTCGACGTCCCGGCACTGGAACGCGTAGTCCGAGTGCGCCAGGTCGCAGGCGCGCATGCTGACTTCGTGAACGATGTCGTCCCACTTCCAGCCGTGCAGCGAGTGGACGCTCGAGAGCCCGTCGAGCTGCATGTCGAAGACGGCGTCGAGGGAGGTCTCCGCCAGAAACTCGTAGGCGGTGTGGATGCGGCCCTCTCGGATGTAATCGAAGATGTCCTCGTCGATGTTCTCGGGGAACTGGAACGCGTGTTCGTGTAGCGAGAGCACGGTATCCTCGGTGAGTTCGTCGACGCGGGCTTCCTGCTCCGGGGTGAGCTCCACCGCACGGGGTTCAAAGCCCGCGTGCTTCGAACTGAGGGGGAAGCTGCGGTAGTCCTCGCCCGCCTCGAGATACTCGTACGGCTGGTACCCGTCGTACTGCTTGTCTGCACCCATGGTTCTCGTTCATAGTGGCAGTGGACGGCCACTTAGTCGTTCGGATACCCGGCAGCCTCGCCGGCCCGCGACTCGGTGATGGGAGCCCCTGACCCGGCGGCGTTCGACACCGTCGATGACACGATTCGCAGTAATCACTATCAGGCCCTGCCGCTCAGTCCCGGAGCGCCATCCAACTCGGGGCTGCCCGGAGTGCAGCCGCGTCGTCGCCCCGTTCAGCGACGAACTGGAGGCCGACCGGGAGGCCGTCGACGGTCCCGCAGGGCACGCTCACGGCAGGGTGGCCGGTGACGTTGAACGGGCCGGTGTTGGCGAGCGAGCCAAACACGTCGTCCATGTCCGCGTCCCATTTCGGCGGGAGCATCGGCACCGTCGGCGACGCCAGGACGTCCACGTCCGCGAGCGCGGCGTCCTGTTGAGCGAACTGTTCGGCGAACGCCTCGAGTTCGGCGGTCGAGAGGTCCATCGAGAGGCTATCGGCGTAGCGTCGGACTGCCTCGCTGTCGACTGTGTCACCGTTAAGCATACAGTTCCCAATTCGGGGTTCGGTGCTTGAAAGTAGCGCTCGGGACGATCCAGGCGGGAGCGTGGTTCGTGGCAGCGCTACACAAGCTATTTGCCACCCCGGACAGGTTGATAGTCCGAGGACAGTACATGTATGCAGAGATAAACGGGGCCCAGCTCTACTACGAGCTCCACGGTCCTGACGACGCGCCAGCGATCGTCTCACTCCACGGTGGACCGGGGATTAGTGACCATCAGAAAGGAAAGGAGGCGTTCGAGAGCCTCACGGACAACTACCAGCTGCTGGTGTACGACCACAGGGGCTGTGGCCAGTCGAGCCTCACCGAACCCTACTCCAACGCGCAGTACGCCAAGGACTGCGACGCGCTCATCCAGGAGCTCGGACTGGACGAAGTGGTGCTCATCGGCGGCTCCTACGGCGGCTTCATCACCCAGGAGTACGCCACTCGGTTCGGTGACCGCGACCACTTCGAGGGGTTCGTCCTGCGAGACACGGCCGCCTCCCACGCGTACGAGGAGAACTCTGTCGAGAACGCCCGGGAGTCCTGGGATGCGATGAAGGCCAAGGAGTTCGATCTGCCCGACATCTCTTGGGAGGAGTTCATGACGGTGATGGACGGCAACGTCGAATCCGACGAGGAGTTCGAACGCATCTGGCTCGGCATGCTCCCGCTCTACGCCCCGAATCTCGACGAGTTCGACGTGGAGTCGGCCACGGAGGCGACCGCCGAGCGGGATTTCCATCACGAGACCCACAACGAGATGTTCACCAACGCCTACCCGAATATGGACTACACCGACGACCTCCCGGACGTCGACGTCCCGGCACTGGTTACCGTCGGCCGACACGACTGGATTACCCCGCCCGAAGCGAGCGCCGAGATTGCGGACCTGCTGTCAGACTCACGACTCGTCATCTTCGAGTCCAGTGGCCACTCGCCCAACTTCGACCAGGCCGAGCAGTATCTCGCCCGAGTACGAGAGTTCTTCGCCGAGATCGACTACGGGTCGCCGTACGCCGGCGATGCCACGCCCACCGCAGTTGCTGGCGACGCAGGAGGCGATAACTGATGACTGATACGAGCAATCCTGACGTGATGAACCTCGCCGACGCGCTCTCGGTCACCTGGCGGCCGGGCGAGCCACGGCGGCTCACCTACGTCGAGCGCGAGCGCGGTGAGGATGCAGTGTACGATTACCGGTTCGACATCGACGCCTCCGAGCGCGTTGTCGCGTTCGACGAGCGCATCTCCGGGCGCTGGGGCCAGGTCGATTGGAACCAGGACGGAACGAAACTGCTCTACACGCGCGACGGCGACGTGCGCGTCTACGACACGACAACCGGCGAGGAGCGGACGCCGGCACCGAGGGACGCTTTCGACAACGCGCCGCGCTGGTCACCCGCCGAGGACCGAATCGCCTTCATCTCCGGCCGCGGCGACGCGGGGAACGATATCTGGCTCGTCGACGAGGATGGCGACAACCTCGAACGGATCACCGAGGGTGCCAACCCCCACGACGACAAACGCTGGGAACCGTCCTGGTCACCGGAAGGCGATCGCATCGCCTACGTCGGCGCCGCGGACTGGCACGGCCGCGACTGGGCCGATGAGGCCCACATCGTCCATGTCGGCACCGGCGAGGTGAACCGGCTGACGCGCGGACTGAGCGTCACTTCGGTTCCCTCGTGGTCGCCTGACGGCGACCGGATCGCCTTCTTCGGGAAGGAGGTCGCAGAACCCTGGTACCGCCACTCCGAGGACGTGCACGTCCACGATCTCCGGACGGGAACGCGGGAACTCTATCCCGTCGAGGCCTCCCACCAGTACAACGTTCAGCAGCCCATCTGGGACCTCGGCGGCGACCGGCTCTTCTTCCCGACACGTGAGCGGGGCACCCAGCAACTGGAAGCGATGCTGCTCCACGACGAGAGCGACGCCCGCGGCATCCCGACTCGAGTGACGGTTCACGACGGCGTCTTCGGCGCCGGGCCGGTCTCACTCTCGCCCGATGGGGAGTATCTCGGTTTCTCCTACGCTGAAGCGAAGCTGCCACCGCATCCGCGAGCAATCGAGACCGCCGGCGGGCAGGAACAGCAGCTCCGTGACCCGGAGGTTCCGGATGGCGTCATCGAACCCGAGAACGTCACCTACGAGACGTTCGACGGCCAGTACATCAGCGGCTACCTGTACAAACCGGAGGGCGTCACCGAGGACGACCCCGCGCCGACGCTGGTGCAGGTCCACGGCGGCGGCCACTTCCAGTACGGCGACGGCTGGCATCCGATCGAGCAGTATCTCGCGGCGCATGGCTACGTCGTCTTCGCCATCGACTTCCGGGGCTCCGGGGGCTACGGCCGGGCGTTCCAGGAGCTCTCGATGGGCGACTGGCACGGCGGCCAGGTCGAGGACGCCCGCGAGGCGGCGCGCTACGTGCGCTCACTCCCCTTCACCACGGCCAAGGTAGGTATCTACGGCGGCTCCTGGGGCGGCTTCATGACGCTGATGAGCATCACGCGCTACCCCGAGGTCTGGGACGCGGCCGTCGAGTGGTACGGCGTCTCCAACCAGTTCACCGACTACGAGGAGGTCGACCGTGTCGGGCGCCTCCTCACCGAGCGCGATATGGGCGGCACACCCGAGGAAGAGGAGGAACTCTACCGGAAGGCCAGCGCGGCGTTCGACCTCGATCTCGTCCAGACCCCGCTCGCGGTGCTTCACGGCGCCGAGGACGAGCGGGTGCCGATCAATCAGGCCGAGGAACTCATCGACGAACTCGAAGACGGGCCAGTCCCGTTCGACGCAACTATCTACGAGAACGAGGGCCATGGCTTCCGCGACGAGGCGAACCGTCGCGATGCGATCGAGCGGACCCGTGAGTGGTTCGACGACCATCTCTGAGGCCCGCCGTCGAGGCGGCCCGTGCGCGTCGGTTCGTTTTTCATCGGGAAACGCCCCCTCTACGCATGCGATTTGGTGAAACTCGTAGCGACAGCCTAACTGAAACTCCGACGAGCACCGGAGAGCGAACTGAGTCGATCCGCCTCGACCGGGCCCGCGAGGAGCCCAGGGCCGCAGCCGAGCGGCTGGCCGACGCCGTCACTGTTCCCTGTAGGGTGGACAAGGCGGAGCGCAGTTCAGCGCGGCGTAGCTGACCCAGCCGGCCAGCAGCATCATCCCGAGACCGATGGCCAGGAGAATAAGCTGGTCTGTCATCGTCGAGAGCAGCCCCGAGAATGCGCCGAAAATTGGCAGCGAGAAGCCGATGGAACCGAGACCGGCAGCGGCGCCCACCTGGGGGAGAAACGCTTTCTGGCCGCCGACGGCGATCAGTCGATCCACGGGACCGGCTGCGTTCATCGGTATCGACTTGTCACGTAGAGCGGTTTCACATAACACTGTCGCACCAGAACGAAGAAACGCGACGAAGCGGGTTGACCGGGCCCGCTACTCAGTCGTCGTCGGCCGCGCTGGCCGGCGCATCACCCAACAGCCCGCCGAGCTTCTCGAACTTCGGCTCGGGGTACGTTTTCGGGCTCTGGCTGACGCCGTGGCGCGCCCACGTCGCCGCCTGTTCGAGCGCCAGGCTCGCCGGGTCGAGGAACGGGACGCCGACGCGCTCCTCGATCTCGTCGTGGCGCTGGGCGAACGAGAGGCTCATGCAGCCGGGGAACAGCGCCTCGGCGCCGTCCTCCTCGACCGCTCGTTTGCCCTCCTCCACCATCCGCTCGACGAGGTCGTCGTCGCTGTGGTCGATCTCCTCGACGGGCGCGTCGACCGA
>NZ_JAZKRY010000128.1:0-5350 GCF_036626355.1 Halolamina sp.
CCTAATCTAATACGGTATGATAATTATTAAACATTGTCCCGGCAGGCCTCGAGGTCAAAACATCTCCAGAGAACTCTCTGGACGAACTGGTTCCGCGTAACTGTTACTTGGCCAGAGTCAGAGGTTCACGCATGGGCCACCACACGTTCGACGTCGAGCGGGCCGACAAGCTCGAGGACGCCGCGCGGTACCGGTACCTCTCTGCCGAGGAACTGCTCTGGGCGCTCGACCTCTCGGGTGCGGAGACAGTCGCCGACCTCGGGAGCGGCACCGGATTCTACACTGACGACGTGGCGCCGGCCGCCGATCGCGTGTGGGGCGTCGACCTCCAGTCGGCGATGCACGAACAGTACCGCGAGAAAGGCGTGCCAGAGAACGTCGATCTCGTGACGACCGACGTTGCGGACCTGCCGTTCGACGACAACGCCCTCGACGCCGCGTTCTCGACGATGACCTACCACGAGTTCGCCAGCGAGGAATCCCTCGGCGAACTCGCCCGCGTCATCCACCCGGGCGGGCGGCTGGTCGTCGCCGACTGGGCCGCGAGTGGCGAGGGCGAGAGCGGCCCACCAGCTGACGAGCGCTATGGCCTGGGCGACGCAGTTACCGCGCTCGAGGAAGTGGGGTTCACAGTCGAATTCGAGGCGATCAGGACAGAGACGTTCCTCGTGACGGCGACGCGAGCCACTCAGTAGATACCCAGTCGACCAGTCGGTTGTAGATTCACTGGGGCTTCATCGAACGAGTTGGGACAGCGGTCTGGATAGTTATAGCCGAGATGTGAACGGAGTTTCAACGGAATTCGGAGCTATCTTGGAGATATGTTGAAAAATTCTTTTTTGACAATTCTGCAACAGTACGTCCAGGGACACCCCCCAGAGACCATGGAAACGAACCACAGTTCACCGGACGATACGAACGAGGAGAATCGAACCGCGCTCACACGACGGGCGACACTCGCAGGACTCGCGACAGTTGGTGCAGCAGGCCTGACGACCGGGATAGGCGCAGCCAGAGGGTCAGACACGAGAGAGTACACGGCCCGAATCGAGAACACCGCGTCGTTGGACGAATATCCGACCGCACCGAACATGCCGAAGTCGACTGGCGGCGCAGTGTGGATCACGCCCGGGGCCTATGCCGTCTACAACGGAAAGAATCCGGTCTTCACGCGGCGACAGGCCGCCAGTTCCGGACTCGAAGCAATCGCCGAGGCGGGCAGACCGGGTGGCACCCCCGAGAACGACTCGCTCGTCACGGAACTCAAGAATACCGAAAGCGTCGTCCACGCGGGAGCGTGGACGCCGGCAGATACCGTCGCCGACCCCAACGATCCACTGGGGTCGGTGCCCGGCGCACCGCCGATCGCCCCCGGCGGCGCGTTCGAGTTCGACATCGAGGCGACGCGAGGGCAGAAACTGACGTTCGCAACCATGTTCGTGCCCTCGAACGACGTGTTCTTCGCGCCAGGGATGGGAGGTATCAAGCTCTCCAACATACGTGACACCGTCTCCGTGACCGACGAAATCGCGCTCTGGGACGCCGGCACCGAGCCCAACGAGTCTCCCAGCAGCGGCAGTCCCAATCAAGCCCCTCGGCAGGGCCTTGAGTTCGGGAATCCGGACAAAGGACCGGACGAAAACGGTGTTGTCCGTCAACTTCGACCGGTCGATACTGTCGAGGACGGCTACAGCTATCCCGATCCGAGCGACGTGATCAACGTGATCATTACGCCACAGTAGCGGAGAGACAGGAGCAGGTTCAGTGCGGTACGTGGGGGTCTCAAACGAGGAAGAGACCCCTGGCCCTCCAGTCGTTCCAGTCGGAAACCGGAGGAGTCGATTTTTCACATCCTCCCCGCCCTGAAGGGCGAGACTTTCGCCTCGAATGTACCGTAGACGAGTAACGGACCGTTCATACCGAAATGTTGTTGTCGGACAAGATTACCGGTTGGCTGTCACGAGACGGCCGCAGTCAACTGTGGCAGGGTGCTGGCGTCGATGGAACGGCAGAGAGACGGTTCACGTACTGCCCAGCAGTGGCTGACTGATCGAAATGTCGCCCGGAACACTAACTGCCAGCCTCATCCCGGGGCTGCGTGCCGCGTCGGCTGGCTAACCCTCGTGCCGGGCGCAGTGGTTACGCCACGAGCGGGACGGCGAAGCCGTCCAATGTGCTGATACGGGACAGCACGGCCCTGTTGCGTACCCGGGTTCGCCGCACGGTCATCGTTCCCGAAACGGGAGTACTCGGGCGGGGATTTGAGGCACGCTATTGAGCGTACTCGCGGACGCTGTATACGCCTTCCGCCTGGAGCGGTGGCGACGACCGACCGGCGCCGGACTCCACTACGACGACCACGGCAGACCGGCGCCGGACTGCTCTACGACGACCACGGCAGACCGGCGCCGTACTCCTCTACGACGACGATTCGTCACCATCGCCGACTCATTTCCGACGATTTACAGCTGAAGCAGGCAGAATAGCCAAAACCTACAAAATCGGACGCCTGTAGGGCTATTCCGGCCAAAACCCGAACGCACTTACGCACGCCACACCGACGCATGGTAATGTCTGTACGTGTCGGTATCCTCGGCGCCACCGGCGCCGTGGGCCAGCGGTTCGTCCAGTTACTCGAAGACCACCCGACGTTCGAAATCGTCGTGCTTACTGCGAGCCCCGAAAGCGCCGGGGAGCGCTACCGCAACGCGGCCAAATGGCGGGTCGACACCCCGATTCCGGACGAGGTGGCGGCGATGCGGGTCCGGGAGACCGCCGTCGACGCCATCCCTGACGTGGACCTGCTGTTCTCCTCGCTGCCCTCCGGTGTCGCCGCCGAGATCGAGCCCGAACTCTGCCGTGCTGGCTACGTCGTCTCCTCGAACTCCTCGAACGAGCGGATGGCCGCGGACGTGCCCCTCACCATCCCGGAGGTGAACGCCGACCATCTCGACCTCATCGACACCCAGCGCGAGGCGCGCGACTGGGACGGCGCGCTCGTCAAGAACCCCAACTGCTCGACCATCACGATGGTGCCGACCCTCGCCGCACTCGACGAGTTCGGCCTCTCGCGAGTTCACGTCTCGACGCTGCAGGCGGTCTCGGGCGCGGGCTACTCCGGCGTCACCTCGATGGAGATTCTCGACAACGTCCTCCCACACATCGGGGGTGAGGAAGAGAAGATGGAGACCGAATCGAAGAAGCTGCTCGGCGACGTAACCGACGGCGAACTATCGCTGCACGACGTCGAAGTCGCAGCTTCCTGTAACCGCGTCCCGTCCCTGGACGGTCACCTGGAGAACGTCTTCGCTGAACTCTCCGAGGACCCCGACGCCGAGGAGATCCACGAAGCGCTCACCGAGTTCGAGGGCATCGACCTCCGCTCGGCGCCCGAGCGCCCGATTCACGTCTTCGACGATCCCGAGCGCCCGCAGCCCCGACTCGACCGCATGCGCGGGAAGGGGATGCAGATCTCCGCGGGCGGACTGCGTGAAACACCGGATGGCGTCCAGTACAACTGCCTCGCACACAACACGATTCGGGGCGCCGCCGGCGCGTCGATCCTCAACGGCGAACTGCTGGCCAACGAGGGCTGGGTTTGAAACCGGCTCAGACACCTAGTCAGCGACGAGCTACAGTACCCGGTTCTTCAGCTCCTCGCCGCGCTCCAGTCGCCGGTAGTTCTCGGCGGTGATGTCGGCCAGCCGCTCGAAGTATTTCGGCGTGTGGCCCGCGTTGTGCGGCGTAATCTGGACGTTGTTGAACCCCCAGAGCGGGTGGTCGCGGGGGAGCGGTTCGGGGTCGGTCACGTCGAGGAACGCCGCCTCGATGTGGTGACTCCGGAGCGCGTTGACCAGTGCGTCGGTGTCGACGATGCCGCCGCGGGCGATGTTCACCAGATGCGCGTGGGGCTGCATCGTGCGGAACGCGTCGTAGTCGACGAGCTTTTCGGTCTCGTCTGTCAGCGGGCAGGCGAGCACGAGCGCGTCCGTCCGGGCGAGCGCGTCGTGAATCTCGTCGAAGCCGAGCACCTCGTCGGTCGACCCACCCTTCTCCGGCGTGTATCGCACGCCGATAGTCTCGACGCCGAACGGCTCCAGTCGCTCAACGACGGCCTGGCCGATGGCGCCGAGGCCGACGACGGTGACTGTCGAACCCTTCAGCTCCCGGCTCCCGAACGTCTTCCAGACCCGCTCGTCCTGCTGTCTGTGGGCCTGGTTGAAGTTCCGCGCCATCGACACCAGCGCCCCGATGACGTACTCGGCGATGTTAGGTCCGTGAACGCCCGAAGCGTTGGTGACGGGGACGCCCCTTTCCTCGAAGCTGTCGAGCGGGAGATGGCCGTAGCCAGCGAAACAGCAGGCGAACAGCTCCATCTCGTCGGCGCGCTCGATGAGCGCCTCGTCCATATTGAAACCGGAGATGATCCGGGCCTTCTCCACGAGTTCTCGCTCTTCGTCGGGCGTTTCGGCGACGGCGATGTCGGCGTCAGGGAGCCGATCGCGGAGCGCCGCCGCATGCTCGGAGGCGGGGAGCCCGTGGACCTTCTGTCGTAAGAGGAGGATATCGGGTTCGGTCATGTGCCGGAATCGTACCGGGGTCGAAAAGAGTGTATCCCTCTCGGCAGTGCGCGACGTGCACGAGCCGGTGCCTGGGGGAACGGCTCGCAGAGCTGGCCGGAACCACGGGCGCTTTATCCATGCTCGCTGAATGTCCGCCGTGCTCTCGGAGGATTCCCGGCAGCAGCTCCTCATCGCGGTGGCCGCAGCTGCGCGGTTCGGCTCGGGCATCCTGCTCGGCACCGGGCTGGCGTTCTATCTCGGTCGGAACGACGCCTCTGCGCTCGTCGTCGGCCTCGTGACGACCGCCTACTTCCTCGGAATGACCGTCTTCTCGCCGTTCTGGGGCGCCGTTGCCGACGTGACAGGTCGCCGCCGGACCGTCCTCGTGCTCACGGGACTCGGCGCGACCGTCGCGATCCTGCCGCTGTTTCTCTTCTCGGGCGTCTGGGTACCGGTGCTCTCCAGGGGGCTCTACGCGGTGTTCGCCGTGGGCTTCGCGCCGGTCATGCTCGCTGTGGTGTCGGCTCGCGGCGGCGCCGACGGGCGTGGCCGCTCGCTGGGATTCTTCAACGCCGCGCGCGCCGCAGGCTTCACCGGCGGCCAGTTCACTGTCGGGCTCCTCCTGGGGATGCTCGCGCCGGAGGGGCTCTATCTGGTCATCGTTGTCGCCAGCCTGCTCTCGACGCTCGTCGTGCTCTTTCTCGACGACAGTGCTGCACCCCGGCCGGAGACACAGCCCGCGGTGAGCGAACTCCTCACAGAGGTGCGGACCCGACTGCTGCCGGCCG
>NZ_JAZKRY010000129.1:0-5296 GCF_036626355.1 Halolamina sp.
GACGCTCCCGTCGGCGGCGATGGAGTCGGCGCCGACCAGCAGGTGGTCCACGTCGTCGAGATAGCGGTGCGCGGCGTTGTCGACGATGAGCGTGACCGGGACACCGAGGTCGACCAGCTCCGCAGCGGTGATCTGGCCCTGGTTCCGCGGGCGGGTTTCCTTGACGACCGCCGAAAGCTCCTTGCCCTGCTCGACGGCGGTTTCGATGCAGGAGAGCGCATCCGTCGAGTGGCAGTGGGTCATCACGGTGTCGCCGTCCTGGATCCGGTTCGCGCCGACTTCCCCGAGTTCGTCTTGGGCGCGGTCGAGCCGGTGATCGAACTCCCGGGCGGCGGCGTCGACGCTCTCTCGCAGTTCCTCGACATCGTCGCCCTCCATCCGGGTGAGCACGTAGCGCAGCGTGTTGGGCAGCGAGACCGCCGTGGGCCGGGTCTCGTGCAGCCGTCGAGCGGCTGCCCGCATCGTCTCGCGAAACGCATCCGGGTCAGTCTCCTCGGCGTCGTCAGACGGCGTCTGACTGCCCGCGGGACTGCGTCCCCCGACGTCGACGGCCTGCCTGCGGAGCGCCTCGGCGGCCGCCGCGGCGATAGTGGCAGCGCCCCGCGTCTCCATCGAGGCGATGTTCTCCGCCGTCTCCTCGACGACGGGGTGGAGATTGGTCATGACACTGAACGTAGAGGCCGGGTCTGAAAAGGGTGGCCGAATCTGGTCCGTTTTCGCGTCGTTCAGGCCGTCGTCAGCGGATGTGGCTAACCGTCGCCGCTTAGCGTGTGAGTCGGCAGCCGCCAGCCGGCTCACTCTTCAGCGTGTGAGTCGGCAGCCGCCAGCCGGCTCACTCTTCAGCGTGTGAGTCGGCAGCCGCCAGCCGACTCACTCAGTCGTCTGCGGGCGCGATGTCGCGAACCGGCACGTCGACCTCGCCGGCGTCGAGTTCTTCCTCGACCTCGCGGGCGGCCTGCACGAGGTTCTCCATCTTGCCGTACGCGGACTCACGGGGAAGCAGCTTCAGCCCACAGTCCGGGCTGATGGTCAGCTTCTCCGGCGGGACGACCTTCAGCCCCTCTTTGATGTTCTCCTTGATCTCCGCGACGCTCTCCACGTCGGCGACGTGGGCGTCGACGACCCCGAGCGCGAGGTCTGGCGCGAACTCGCCGTCGGCGAACACCTCGATCTGCTCGTACCCGCCGTTACACAGCTCCAGGTCCACTTCGTCGACCGGGAACTCGTTGAGTTCGGGGTAGATCCGCGAGTAGTCGCCGTAGCAGACGTGGAGGCCGATGCGGACCTCCTCGGGCACGCCGTCGGCGATGCGTTCGAGACACTCGCCGACGATAGCGTGGTCGTCGGGCGTCGTCGCCAGCGCCGGCTCGTCGATCTGGATGTATCGCGCACCGGCGTCGACCAGCTTCTCGATCTCCTCGTTCACGAGGTCCGCGAGGTCGTAGGCCAGCGCCTCCTTGCTCTCGTAGGCCTCGTTGAACGCCCAGTAGGCGAGCGTGTAGGGCCCCGTGATGGGCACCTTGACCGGGCGCTCAGCCACCTCGTTGGTGAACTCGAACTCCTCGACCAGCCACGGCTCGTCGTACTCGACCGCCTCGACCACGGAGGGTTTGTCGAAGTAGTTGTGGCCCCACACCTTCACGGGCCCGTTGAACTCGTAGCCATCGATGCGGTGGGCGAAGAACTCCACCATCTCGTTGCGGCGCATCTCGCCGTCCACGACGGTGTCGAGCCCGGCGCGTTCGTGTTCGTGGGTGATGAGTCGGCAGGCGTCGTCGTGGGCCTCCTCGAGGTCCCCTTCGTCGAACTTCGACTCGGGGTCGTCGGCGAGTTCGTCGGCGCGGTTGAGCCACTTGGGCTTGGGGTAGGAGCCGACGATGCTCGTCAGCAGGAACGAGTCGTTCGGGTGCTCTGCGGGGCGGAACTGCGCACGGTTCTGGGCGTCTCGGGCCATCAGGCGCTCACCCCCGTTTCCGCTGCAGCCTCGTCGACGGCCGCCGCGAGCACCGCAAGCTTCTCACGGTATTTCGAGACGGGGAGGTACGCCAGTTCCGTGTTGGGCGTGACGTAGATGGTCTCGAACTCCTGGCCCGGCACCTTGGTGTCGACCCAGTCGATGCGCTCGCGCACGGTCCCGGCCGATTCGATCTCGGTGTTCTGGCCGTCGACCAGCCCCAGCGAGATGGCGTCCTTGGTGCCGTACTCGTTGATGTTGTAGAGGTGAGCGTCGCGGTCACCAGCGATGAAGTCGAAGCCCAGTGCGTCCACGTCTGCGTCCATCAGGTGCGCGTACGTTTTCTCGTCGTGAGCGCCCCAGGAAGACTGCACCACGACTTCGGCGTCGGTTGCGGCGGCGACGGTGTCCACTGCGGCGCTCGCGCGCTCGTGCGCCCCCTCGGCGGGCGCATCAGTTACCAGCGACGGCTCGGGGAGCAGCAGCGTCTCGTGTGGCGGGAGTGCCCGGACCTCCTCGGCAAGGAACCCCGCGATGGCATTCAGGAACTCGGCCTCGTCGCCGTAATACTCGTCAGTCGCCAGCGCAGCGAGGGTGTACGGACCCGGCAGCACCGCCTGTAGCGACTCGCCCCCCTCCAGCAGCCCGTGGGCGGCGTCGAGCTCCGCAGCTACGTCCCCGTCGACGGTGAGCTCGCCGACGACCGTCGGGTCGCGGTAGAAGTTGTTGTTGTCGAAGTAGCGCACGATGCCGCCGGTCTCGACGTTGTCGTGAACCGCCAGCGGATGCGCGAGGAAGTCGTCCCAGCGGGCCTGCCCCTCGACGATGCGGTCGAGGCCGGCGTCACGCTGGTCCTCGATGAGCTCCGTCCGGACGCGTTCGTATGCGGCTCGGACCTCCGGCCCCTCGGAGCCGTCGATGAGGTCGTGTTTCTGGTGGCCTTTCAGGTCCGAGAGCTGTGTCTTCGCCCAGTCCGGGAGCGGGAACAGCCCGGCGGTCGTGGCGACGCGTTCTGTCATACGTGACCTTCCGGATGCGGGTGCTTAATAATTACTACTCCAGTTTATTCCCATGGGTAATTCGCATGCTCGAATCGGCCCTCCCTGACGCGCCTACAGCCGGTTCCGGATGGCCTCGGCCATCTCTTCGGTCGTCGCGCTGCCGCCGAGATCCGGCGTTCGTCGGCCGTCTTCGAGCACCGATTCAGTCGCCTCACGGACGCGCGCTGCGGTCTCGGACCGGTCGAGGAAATCGAGCAGCATCGCCGCCGAAAGAACGGTGGCGACGGGGTTGGCGACGCCCTGGCCGGCGATGTCCGGGGCGGTGCCGTGGACCGGTTCGAACAGCGCGTTCTCGGCGCCGAGGTTCGCCGAGGGGAGCAGGCCGAGGCCGCCGACCAGCCCCGCGGCCTGGTCCGAGAGCACGTCGCCCGCGAGGTTCGGTGTCACGAGCACGTCGTAATCCTGTGGGTGCATGGACATGTGTGTCGCCATCGCGTCCATCAGCACCGGTTCGGCGTCGAAACCGCGCTCCTGGGCGACGGACTGCACGGCGTCGAGGAACCGACCGTCGGTTTCCCGCATCACGTTGGCCTTGTGGACGACGTGAAAACTGTCTAACCCCTTCTCCTCGCAGTACTCGCAGGCGAACGCCGCCAGCCGACGCGAGGCCGACTCGGTGACGACGCGGGTGAGCGTCGAGAGGTCGTCGCTCAGTCGCTGTTCGTGGCCGGCGTAAACGCCCTCGGTGTTCTCCCGGAGCACCACGAGGTCACAGTCGGGCTGGACGGCGTCGACGCCGGGGTACGCCCGCGCGGGCCGGACGTTGACGTCGGAGTCTACAACCTCCCGGAGCGGGAGAATCACGTCTGCCGCGCTATCGCCGACGGCGCCGAACAGTGTCGCGTCCGCGTCAGCGACGGCCTCGCGAGTCTCCTGGGGGAGGGGAGTGCCGACGCGCTCGTTCACCGCGTCACCGGCCTCGGCGTCGACGAACTCGAACTCACCGACGGTCTCGAGTATCCGCCTGGCCTCCGGGACGACTTCGGTGCCGATGCCGTCACCGGGGACGACGGCGATTCGTGGAACTCCGGCCTCGTTGGTCATGCACCCGACTCGTGGTGGGCAGTGTATAACGTTAGCTGTGGCTGCAGCGTCGGCCGGTGCTGGCGAAACTGGGTAAGCGACGACGCTTTCGATCGTAATTGCGCGTTTCGGGCCCCGGCCGGCCCGGAACTCGCGCTACTCGTGGTCCGGTCGGAAGTGGCAGGCGAGTTCGCGGCCGTCAACGGCCCGAAGCTCGGGGTCCTCGTCGACACAGCGGACGGCCTCGTCCTGGTCGAGGCGTTCCCGCAGGTGACAGCGCGTGTGGAACCGGCAGCCCGACGGCGGCTGCACGGGATCCGGCGGCGAGCCGGGCAGCTGAATCCGGTTGTCCGGCTGTGGGTCGGCGGTCACCCGCGGCACGCTCGACAGCAGCGCCTCCGTGTAGGGGTGTTGGGGGTCGGCGAACAGCTCCTCGACCGGGCCGACTTCGACCAGTTCGCCGAGATACATCACTGCGACGCGGTCGGCGACCTGCCGGACGACGCTCATATCGTGGGTGATGAGCAGGTAGGTCAGGCCGAACTCGTCCTGGAGCTGTTCGAGCAGCTGGAGGATACCCGCCTTGATACTCACGTCGAGCGCGCTGACGGGCTCGTCGGCGACGACCATCGAGGGGTTCAGCGCGAGCGCCCGAGCGATGCCGACGCGCTGGCGCTGCCCGCCCGAGAGCTCGTGGGGGAACGCTTCGTAGTGGTCCTCGCCGCTGAGTCCGACCGTGTCGAGCAGCTCCCGGACGTACGCCGCGCGGTCGTCCTCGCGTTCGCCGTGGATGATCAGCGGCTCGGCGACGATGCGTCCGACGGTCATCCGTTCGTTCAGCGTCGCGAACGGGTCCTGGAACACCATCTGGACGTCCCGGCGGAACGCTTTATCGACGTTGCCACCGACTGATTTCCCGCGGAACCGGATTTCGCCGCCGGTCGGGTCGTTCAGTCCGATGAGCGTCTCGGCCATCGTCGATTTCCCGCAGCCCGACTCGCCGACCACGGCGAGGGTCTCGCCGCGCTCCAGGTCGAAGCTCACGCCGTCGACGGCCTGCACTGCGCCGGTCTGCCGGCCCAGAATCCCCGATTGGACGGGGTAGTACTTCTCGAGCTCCCGAACAGAGAGGATTGGTTCGGCGGCGGCGTCTGCGGACCGGGCCGCGTCGCCCGCGTCGCCCGCCTCCCCCTGCCCGAGGGTGCTGTTTGGGTCGCTCATCGCTCCACCTCACTGGTGGCCTCGTCCTGGCTGTCGC
>NZ_JAZKRY010000130.1:0-4646 GCF_036626355.1 Halolamina sp.
GCACCAGACCTCCTCGACCGACAACAAGGAGGGGGCGACCCCGACCCGATCAGATCGTACATCGAGCGGTTCCGTGAGACGGAGCCCATTCTCGAAGTCGAACCCCTGTCAGTGCTGGGCGGCAAGCGGGTGTACGTCTCGATAGCCTTCGACACGATCCAGTGGGACAGCATCGCCGAGCGGCTCTCAGATATGGGCGTCCACCATCGAATGGGGACGACCATCTCCGCCGGCTGGGAGCGCTGGACGCTCTATCTCGAGGAGCCCGACCGACTCAACGACATCATCGAGCAGATCGAAGCAGCGGGTAACGACGTCCGGCTGGTGCGGAACGTGGAGCTCAGCGAGATGACGATGCAGCCTCAGCTCGACGCCTCCCGGCTCCTGACGGTGCTCACGCCCAAACAGCGAGACGCCCTCCAAACCGCCGTCGACACCGGCTACTACGGCGTCGACCGCGAGACAACTGTCGAGGAGATCGCCGACGAACTCGGGGTCTCACAGACCACCGCGTGGGAGCATCTCGCCCGCGCTGAGGCGAAGGTGATGGAAGAGATCGGCGAACACCTCCACTGACGGTCGTTGAAGTGTCACTGAGAACACCTCCACTGACGGTCGCGCGATAGCGTCGACGATTCCTACCGAACCACCGTCACCGGACAGGGCGCGCGGCGCACCACCTTCTCCGCGACGCTGCCGAGCAGCACTCGCGTAATTCCCGTCCGTCCGTGGCTCCCGATGACAATCTGGTCCACGTCGTGCTCTTCGGCGTAGTCGACGATGGCTCGCGCGGGACGGTCGGTCACTCGGACCGTTTCGATTTGCCGGCTCTCGGTCGCGGCGATTTCTGCAGCCTCGTCGAGAATCGCGTCGGCGCGTTCCTCGGCCTGCTCGGTCCACTCGCCGGGGTAGCTCGTCGCGTCGGGGCCAGGGGCCGCGGCGTAACCGGCGGCGATTGGGTCGACAGCCGTGAGCGCAGTTATCTCTGAATCGGGGAAGTTGCGGAGCGCGTGTTTGAGCGCGTCGTTCGACTGGGGCGAGCCATCGACCGGCACGAGTACCTCTTTCTCGGACATGGAGATGGTGTTGGCGCGGTAAGGCGAAAAGCTACCGGCCGACCTTTTTTCGCGGGCCGGTTTCGCCGGCCCTGGCAAAAGCTCGAGCAAAAGCCTGCGAGCCTCCCATCGCCTGCGGGCGACCCACGAGTCGCCCGCACGGCTCGAGGGACGGCATGGCCAGCCCTCGGTGGTCGGCTCTCGGCCCGCTCGCTTCGCTCGCGGTAGGTGACCGTCGGTATCAACCGCCTACTCCTCCAGATCGTCGTAGGGCCAGCGGCCGCCCATCTTCAGCTCCTGCACGTACCCCTCGTCGATGGCGTCGCGGGTCTCCTCGCGGCTGCGGTGCTCGACGTCGAACTCGTCTTGGGCGGCGCGGTAGACCGCCTCGGTCACCAGCGTCGCGACATCGCGGAGGTCACGGGAGTCGAGTTTGTCCAGCGTGTCGGCGTGGGTGTGGCCCCAGCCCCGACCCGACTGCTCGGAGGTCGTGCCGGTCATCGTCGCCGGCACGCCCTCCTGGACGAACGCCCACTGGTCGCCGTGCGGGGAGATGGTGTCGCCCGTCGAGAGCGGTGCGTCGAACTCGTCGGCGACGGACTCGAACAGCTCCTCCAGCGCCTCGAACTCGTTGGTGCCGACCCGGAGGTTTCGGGAGCTACAGGCGCCGTCGAGGTTGATGACGCATTTGACCTGCGAGAGGTCCGTCGTCTCCGCACAGTAGTACGCGCCGCGGAGCCCGATCTCCTCGGAGCCGAACGTCACGAAGCGAACCCGGCTGTCGAGTTCGTCGGCGACGTTCGTGAGCAGGCGCCCGACCTCGGCAGTCAGGACGGAGCCCGCGCCGTTGTCGTTGGCGCCGTCAGCGATATCGTGGCCGTCGACGTGGGCGGTGACGAGCACCTCCTCCTCGGCGTCGGCTTCGGCGGTTTCACCGCCTCCGTTCCGATCCTCCGGCTCGGATGGCCCGACCACACCCTCGATGTTCCGGGAGGTGGCCGTCTCGTTCCGGCAGTCGACAGTGACGGTCGCCTCGGCATCGCCGTTCTCGGCGTAGCGTGCGAGGCGCGCACCGACCTCCTTGCTCACACCGACGGCGGGGATGGGGCCGGGACGGTTGTGGTAGCCGACCTCGCCGGTCGGCGGGAGCGCCCCCTCGATGTGGTTGCGGAAGACGAACGCCGCGGCGCCGTGGTCGGCGGCGTTGACGTACTTCTCCATCCGGTGGAGCCAGCGGTCGGCCGACTCCGGCGTGTCGCTGGAGGCCATCGCGATGGCGCCCTCCAGTTCGTCGTCCTTCTCCTCGAACTCGTCGTACGTGCCGGTCCCGACGTCGACGACGCGGCCCGTCGCTTCGCCCGCCGGCGTGCCTGGCAGCGCGATGACCTGATGGCTCCCGTCGTGGACGCGTTCGCTGGGGCTCTCGACGGTGAGCGAGGAGCTCCCGCGCCACCAGCCGGGGATTTCGAACTCGTCGATCTTGACCTCCGAGAGGCCGGCGTCCTCGAACGCCTCGCGGATGATTTCGGCGCCAGCCTCCTCGCCGGTTTGACCGGCCATGCGGTTGCCCACGTCGACCAACTCTTCGAGCCGGTTCCACGCGAAGCGGCTCGTCTGTGCGTCGCCGATGACGTCGTCGGGTAGCTGAACCATGTGCGATGTGTTTACGGGGTTCGGTAAAGGGGTGTGGGTCGGGGTAATTCCGAGGGCAAGACAACGTGAGCGACCATCGGAAGCGAGCGATGAACTGCCCTCGAAAAGTGGGCCTGGTGGGACTGGAGACAGTGCAAACAGGAAGTGCCAAAAACGAGAGAACCGGCCGCAGTAGCCGTCTCAGTCGTCAGCCGCGGCTGGTTCCGGGCCGTGGTCGATATCCGTGCCGAGCATGACGAGGAACTCAGCGAGCCACTCCGGATGGTCGGGCCAGGCCTGTGCCGTGACGAGGTTCCCGTCACGAACCGTCTCGTCCACCCACGAGCAGCCAGCGCTTTCGACTTCGGCACGAACCGCCGGGTAGGAGGTGATCTCCCGGTCGTCGAGCACGCCTGCGGCCGCAAGGACCTGCGGGCCGTGACAGAGGGAGGCAACGGGTTTCTCCGCTTCGAAGAAATGCTGGACCGTGTCGAGCACCGAGTCGTACGTCCGCAGGTACTCGGGTGCGCGCCCGCCCGGAACGACCAGCGCGTCGTACTCCGCGGGGTCGATATCTTCGAGCGTCGCGTCGAGGGTGAAGTTGTGGCCGCGGGTCTCCAGATACGTCTGGTCGCCGCGGAAGTCGTGGACAGCCGTCTTCACGGTGTCACCGGCGTCCTTCTCCGGACAGACCGCGTGCACCTCGTGGCCGACCATCTCGAGCGCCTGATACGGGACCATGACCTCGTAATCCTCGACGAAGTCGCCTGCCAGTTCGAGTATCTTCTTGTTGGACATCTAACTCACCTGGACCATAATTAGGATCGAGACAGGATAGGCGTTGTGCCGTCTCGTAGCGAAACCGGCACAGAAACGTGATACCGCCCGAAAACAATAGATCAGCTACCGAAGATACACCGTCATCGGAGCGGTGCCCTCGGCAACCGGGGTCAGTCGGCGACAGCGACGACCACCGGCTACTCGACCGTCGTCTCGAACACCGTCCGGACACCGTCGATCTGCAGCGAGAGCGGGAGCGACGCCGTCACGCCGCCGCCGCGTTCGGGTGCCTCGGCCTCGTCGATGGCCTGTTCGGGCGTGAGCGGGAGGTGGACGAACCCGGCCGGCGTGTCGCGGCCGGACCGCTCGAACTGGTCCAGCAGGCTGTAGAGGGCGTGGTTACAGCAGTGGGTCCCCGCTGAGTTCGACACCCGCGCCGGAACGCCGGCGTCGAGCATCGCCTCAACGGCTTCGACGACCGGGACGGTCGCGAAATGCGCGTCCGCGCCGTCGGCAGTGATTGCCGTCGCGTGCGGGGAGGCATCGACGTTGTCCGGGACCGTCACCGCGTCGTTGAGGTTGACCCCGACACGCTCGACACTGACAGTTGTGCGACCGGCCGCAAGGCCGGTGGCGACGACCGCCGCGGGGTCGTGCTCGGCGACCAGCCCAGCCAGTTCGTCGTCGACGCGGTCGAACTCGACCGGGAGGACCTCGCCGACGATCTCGTGGCCTGCGACGGTTTCGCCGTCGAGTTCGCGTGCGACCTGTGCGCTGGGGTTCGCATTGTGCTCACCGAATGGTTCGTAGCCCGTACAAAGGAGTGTCATACCCGGATGCTGGGCGCTGGGGGTTTTGGGGTTTCGGTGGGGGCAACGAACGTGATCGAGACAACTCGGCGCTTTGCGCCGAGGCAAACCGACCACGAAACGCGACCCGGGAGCGGAGCGACCGGAGAGCGTGCGGTGTGGTCGACGGCTAGGACAGTGTCACTCCTGCCACCCTGGGGCACCCCACCTCGAAGCGCACGTTCATTTCGCGTCACTGACGGGAGATCAACCCGCCAGTCCCCGCGCAATCCAGTGTGTTTCAGATTCCTTGAAGCAGTTTCTTCTCTCTGGTGTCTGATAGTGAGTACTGCGAGTCTGTCCCGCCGTGACCATCCGTGTCGGTGATGGG
>NZ_JAZKRY010000131.1:0-4508 GCF_036626355.1 Halolamina sp.
CGATCTCGGCGACGGTTCGCGGCTGGTCGAGGTAGTACAGCACCTCGAGTGCCTTTCCGGTTAGCAGCTCTGGGAAGTCGATATGGGAATGCTGGCGGACGAGGTCCTGATAGAGTTCGACGGCGCGAGCGTCCGACGGGACGACTCGTTTTCGGCGGCCGTCGCTTTCGGCGCCGAGGTCCTTTCTCGACGCCAACTTCTCACAGAGCGACACCCCACGACCTTACCCTGTCCGAGATTATCGACGAAGAGCATCCCGGCGTCCCGTCTGGGAAGAGCGAGGCAGCTACAACCGGTGTGAACCCGCGGCCAGCGAGGCGACCGGCATCAGGTCAGCCCGCGACGCCAGGCCCGTGAGCGTCTCCCACTCCGTGAGTCGGTCGCGCTCGAACAGCAACGAGAGGGCGAGTTCGCCCACGCCACCGTAGGTCAGCGAGCCAACGTTCCAGCCCGGTGGCTCGCCGGGGAACGGTCCGGACTCCCGCGGCCGACGGATGTCCAGGACCCCGCCCAGCGTCTCGACTATTGCCGAGGAGAGGTCCTCGGCCTCAGTATACCGCGGCAGGGGGAACTGCCGATTATCCACGATGAGCACCCCCACCTCGCCATCCAGCGCGCTGGCCACGTCGGTGCGACCGGCCTCGATGAGCAGATGCACCACGTCCATCGTCGAGCCCTCGCCACTGATGGCATCAACGTAGCGCAGCACCTCGTCGTCCACGGGGGCGTACTCCACCAGGCCGGCGGTAATCAGTTCGGCCCCGATACCGCGGGCGAGGAAGGTCCCGTCGAGGGTTATCGAGGAGGGGAGCGAGATGCACACCCCGTTCTCGGCGGGTTCGGTCGCGGCGAGCACCGGGCCCATCCCCGCCTCGCCCATCTCATTGAGGTCCGCGAGGGCGGCCGACAGCCGGTCCTCGGGGACCACACCCTGGGAAACGACCAACTGGCCGGCGTCCTCCAGAGGGTCGTAGCTCACCTGGCTCCGCAGGGTCGCGATGCGCTCCCGGACTTGCGCCAACCGCCCCGAGACGTCACCGTGGGCCAGTTCCCTCCGTCCGGCCTCGGTGAGCCGTCGGCCTTTCCCCGGGACTTTGGTGGTGAGCCCCGCGTCGTCGAGTTCCGACAGGGCAAGTCGCACGGTCCGGTCCTGGATGGAGTAGCCCCGCTGCTGGAGCAGTTCGACCAGCCGAATCGAGCCGATTGGCTCCTTGGCGTCGATGAGCCGCAGCAGGTCGAACGTCCGCCGGTCGAGGGAGTCCGCCTCGCTGATTTTAGCCATTCGTCACCTCTGTTTTCCGTGGTGTATTGACGGTATCGGAGCCGGTCATCGCTGAACTGCACCCAGCCGCTCAGCGACGGCGAGGAACGCCATGAGGTGCGTTTCGATATCCTCGCTGGTGTGCCGGACGCCCACCGTCCATTGCTGGGAGGGGTCGTGGGGGTGGAGACGCACGCCTTCGTTGACCATCCCCAGCCAGTCGGCCTCTTCGAGCGTCTCGGTCACGGTGTCCCAGTCGCGGAAGGCCATACGCGCTCGTCGATGAGAGACCCCATTTCCTGCGTGCGGACGCTGACAGGATCGCCGTCGAGGCCGTGGTCGGCAAGCCGCTTCTCGTAGCCCGCCGCCGCCCGTGATTCAGCTCAGCACGTTCTTGTGGCATATATGTACCACCGTAGCAGGGGGATTATTCCCCAGTTGATTAAACTTTGCTCCCAGACACCTCGTCACGTCTCGCCGTCGTTGGCTACCCTCAGTAGAACACGCCAACTCAATGGGTCAGTCAACGGCTTTTACGGCCCTAATTAGGACGTTTCCACTCGAGAACTCTCTTCGCCATCCCGGCGCTCGGCAAGTTTTTTGTGAACGTAACACACACCCGTCATTGGTGGCAACTCTCTACCGGCTTAGGGACCGCAAACTATGAGCAAACAACAACACTCGCGGACCAACGCAACGATCGTATCGCAGTACGAGGAGTACGTCATGCCCATCTGGAAATCTCTGGACGTGCCCTTGGAGCGCGCGGAGGGGTGTACCGTCCAGGACTTCGACGGCGAGGAGTACCTCGACGCGTTCTCGGGCATCGCGGTAACCAACGTTGGCCATCGCAACGAGCGGGTCGTCGAGGCCGCCAAGGACCAGCTCAATGAGTTCGTCCACGGCTGTTCGTACGTCCATCCAAACGGCCCAGTCGGGGCGCTCGGCGAGCGCCTCGCGGAGGTGACGCCGGGTGGCCTCCGGAAGAGCTTCTTCTGTAACTCCGGCACCGAGGCCGTCGAGGGTGCGATCAAACTCGCCCGCAAGTACACCGGCTCGAAGGAGGTAATTGCCGTTGAGATGGGCTTCCACGGCCGGACGCTCGGCTCCCTCGCGCTCACGGGCAACCGCGCGTACAAGTCCGGGATGGCGCCCACAATCAACAACGTGTCCCACATCGCGCCGCCGTACGGCTACCGGTGTACGACCTGCGACAGTGACAGCTGTCCGGGCACCTGCGCGAACAACCTCAAACGGGTCATCGACAGCCACACCTCCGGAGACATCGCGGCCGTCGTCGTCGAACCCGTGATGGGCGAGGGCGGCATCATCGTCCCGCCGGAAGGCTGGCTCGCGCGCCTGAAGGAGGTCGTCGAGGAACACGACGCGCTCCTCATCGCTGACGAGGTTCAGACGGGCTACGGGCGGACCGGCGAGTTCTGGGGCGTTGACCACTTCGAGGTAACCCCGGACATCGTGACGCAGGCCAAAGGAATCGCCAACGGCCTCCCCCTCGGCGCGTTCACTGCGACCGAGGAGGTGGCCAACGCCTTCGAGGCGGGCGACCACCTTTCGACGTTCGGCGGCAACCCCGTCGCCTGCGCAGCTGCGCTGGCGACAATCGACGAACTCCAGGACGGCGTCATCGACAACGCCGCCGAACAGGGCGAGTGGCTCCCCGAGCGCCTGAGTGAACTCGAAGCCAAGTACGACGTGGTCGGCCAGACCCGTGGCCTCGGCCTGATGCAGGGCGTCGAACTGGTTGACCCCTCAGCGACCGGCCCACAGGGGATCGCGCCCGCGCCCGACGCCGACTTGGCCAAGCACGTCGGGAAGAATCTCCGTGAGCGTGGGATCATCGTGGGCGTCGGGGGCTTCCACACCAACGTGATGCGCATTCAGCCCCCGCTCACTATCTCGCGCGAGCAGCTAGAACGAGTCGTTGACGCGCTCGACGCCGCCATCGCCGAGGAAGCATGAGCGGCAGACGCTCACGCGCAGCCGCATTCCGCGAGTCGACTGACGGTGCCGAGGTGGAACTCCCCTACGCAGGCTTCGATACGTTCCTGAAAGCCGACCCGACGACCGTCGAAGACGCCGGCGGCGCGGACGCGGCTGTCCTCGGCGCGCCGTACGACGGCGCCGTCTCGAACCGGCCGGGTGCGCGCTACGGACCCGACGCCGTCCGCGAGGCCAGCGCCTGGTGGGCCTACCTCTCGGGCTACAAGGGCGGCCTCACGAACGTCCGCACCCGCGCGCAGGTGGACTACTCAGACCTCTCGCTGGTGGACTGCGGCGACGTGCCCGTGTTCCCGATGGATAGCGAGACGACTGCGGACTCCATCGAGGCCCACGTCGGTACCGTCGCCGCGCACGGCACCATGCCGGTGCTCATCGGCGGCGACCACTACTGCACCTTCCCCGCATTCCGTGGGTTCGCCGAGGGCGCCGGCCACGACTCCGTCGGCCTCGTCCAGATTGACGCCCACACCGACACAGTCGAGGAGTCGGCAGTGTACGGGGAGCACTTCCACGGCTCCTCGACAAACCACATCGCCGATTCGGCGTCCGCCGACTACAAACACGTCTCCCAGGTCGGCATCCGTGGCTACGAGTCGCCGGGGCTGTTCGAGTTCGCCGACGACACGGAGCTGAACCTGTTCACGATGAGCGACGTGCGCCGCAAGGGCATCGGCTCCGTCGTGGAAGACGCGATCGCGGCGGCAGCCGACGGCACCGACGCGGTGTACGTCACCTTCGACATCGACGCCGTGGATCCGAGCGTCGCGCCCGGCACCGGGACGCCGGAGGCCGGCGGTCTCTCCTCTCACCAGGCGCTTTCGGTGATGGAGACCCTCGGCACTCACGACGCCGTGGGTGCCGCGGACCTGATGGAGGTGGCACCGGACCACGACCCGACTGGAAACACCTCGCGGCTGGCGGCCAACCTGTTGGTCGCACTGCTGGAACGACAGTTCGCGGAGTAGCCCTCGTACCGGCCCATTGCCCACACTCGGTCGAGACCCCTACGGCTCGTACTGGTACGCCATCCTCGCCGAAGTTCTCGAAAATCAGGCAGTCCTCACCAGGAGCGCGTGGTGAATCGCGAACCCTGCTGGCTCGTCGTCGCTCGCGGTTTCCGTCGGCGTTGGGTCGGGGTTGGGTCGGGGTTGAGCGTGTCTGTCGCGACTGCCAGCCCCCGTTCTGCGCACCGCTCCGCGGCCGCGACCGAGAGAGGTGCTCGAGA
>NZ_JAZKRY010000132.1:0-4458 GCF_036626355.1 Halolamina sp.
GTACCGCCCGCAGCGTCGCACGGGCGGTTTGCCCAACACCGGTACCGCCCGCAGCGTCGCACGGGCGGTTTGCCCAACACCGGTACCGCCCGCAGCGTCGCACGGGCGGTTTGCCCAACACCGGTACCGCCCGCAGCTTCGTCCAAGGCCACAGCTATCACCCCGCCACTCCAAGCTGAGGTATGAGTGAAATCGCGGTCGCTGGGGGCGGGCTGGCGGGGCTGGTCGCCGCCCACCACCTCGCCGAATCCGGCCACGAGGTGACGCTGTACGAAGCGCGGGACGAACTTGGCGGGCGCGTTAGAACCCGGGAGGTCGACGGGTTCACCTGCGACCGGGGGTTCCAGGTGCTGTTCGAGGCGTACCCTGCCGTCCAGCGCGAGCTCGACCTCGACGCGCTCGACCTGCGACGGTTCGCCCCCGGCGGCGTCATCTGCCGCCCCGGGCAGCGCTCGATGCTCTCGGACCCGCTGCGTGACCCACGCTCGCTCGTCGAGTCGGCGATGAACCGCGAGGTCACGCTGGCTGACAAGCTCCGGACGCTGAAACTCCGCGCGCATCTGACCCGTGGCGACTGGCCGGAGTTCGGAATCCCCGACCGCTCTATCCGGGCCCTCCTCCGTGAGGAGGGGTTCTCGACGGGGTTCATCGATGGTTTCATCGCCCCGCTCTACGGCGGCATCACGCTCGACCGCTCGCTGTCGACCTCCGCCCACGTCTTCGAGTACACGTTCCGTGCGATGTCGCTCGGGAGTATCGCCGTCCCCGCCGAGGGGATGGCGGCCATCCCGGCACAGTTGGCTACTCGGGCCCGCGACGCTGGCGTCGACGTACGAACCGGTGAGCCCGTCGAGACGCTCGACAGCGAACGTGGAGCGGTGACACTCGGGACGGAGCACGGCACGGCGGAGCCGGACGCCGTCGTCGTGGCCACCGATCCCCAGTCTGCACGAGAGCTCACGGTTGTCGACGCCATCCCGGCCGAGGGCCGTGGCGTCGTCACGCAGTACTACCGGCTCGACGCCCCCGAACTCGCTGCCGGGACGCGTATCATGCTCAACGCGGAGTCGGCGGGACCGAACACCGTCGCACAGCTCTCGGCCGTCGCCCCCGAATACGCCGCTGCTGACGAGGTCCTCCTCGCTGCCTCGTTCGTCGAAGACGACGACCTGGACCGCGAGGACGAGGCGCTCGCGACGCGCACGAAGACGGCGCTCGAGGACTGGTACCCCGAACGCGCATTCGGGGCGCTGGAGCTACTGGCGACCGATCGCATTCCGTTCGCCCAGTTCGACCAACCGCCGGGCGCCCACGCGGTGCTTCCGGACCCCCACGACCCCGAGGGGCCGGTGTATCTCGCGGGGGATTACACCAGATGGTCGTCGATTCAGGGTGCACTGGCGAGCGGCGCGCGCGCCGCCGAGGCCGTCGACGCCGACCGATCGGCGTAGCTCAGTCGTCCGGTAAACGGGTCACCGACGGGCCGATTATTCGACGCTGAGGTCGCCCTCGTCGCTGGCGCCCTCGTCCCACTCGATCTCGAGTTCCACGCTGAGTTCGCCGGCACTGTCGGCGGGTCCCTCCCGTTCGACTTTCACCTCGAAGCTCGCGCTCTCGGGTGGTTCGACCGCGGTCGACTGGTCGCCGGCACTGAACGTGACTTCGCCGCCCGCCTCCAGCGAGTCGGCGACGGTGCGCAGGTAGTCGGCGATCTCGCTACGGCTCTCGACGCTCTCGGATTCGAACAGAATCTCTTCCGGCATACGCTCGAATAGAACGGGAGCCCGGATAAACCGGATGGCTGTGTGCTACCCCTCCGCGTGGTTTTTCGCCGTCGTGTACGCGTCACGAAGCTCTTTGAACGCCTCCTCGGTGCCACCCTGGTCGGGGTGGACCTCCTTGACCTGCTCGCGGTAGGCGTTCTGGACCGTTTCGGTGTCGGCATTCCGGCTCACACCGAGGGCCGCAAAGGCGGCGTCGACGGGGTGGCTCGTTGGGCTGCCGATAACCGTTCCCTCGTCGATCTCGAAGGGGAGGCGGCGCCCGAGGTTCGCGCCTGGCATCTCGTGTTCACAGAGGACGACGAACGTCTCACTGGCGGCGAGATTGAAGTACGCCTGAGGGTCGAACGTGATGGCCACGTCGCGCGCTGGGAGGTAGAACGCGACGGTCGCATGGTCGAGGTGGTGGTCCTCGAGAAACCGCTCCTCGGCGGCCCGGAGGAACGCCCGGATCTCCTGGCGGCGACGGCCGTCGCTGCTGACGTGGGGGCCGCCTGGCCGGTCGCCTGGGGGGAAGAGCCGTTCTCCGACGGCGAACAGGCTGGCGGCGGCGACGGAGGCGACGGTGCCCAACGCTATTCCTGCGAGCAGCCAGACCGGGATGGAGATTGCGGCCTCCGACGACACAGTTCGTCGTTAGGCGTCTACGACCTTCAACTGCTCGCTCGTGGGGGGTGACCGGCGCCGCTCGCACAGCGAAAAAGAGCCGACAGCGACGGCGGCCGACGGTCACCACCGCGACCCGAACACCCTTGGTCAAGCCACTCACACTCCAGACCATGACCGAGTACGATATCGAGCGCTACCTCAACATCCGGAGCGCCCATAGCGGTTCGTTCGGCCCGGATGGTGAGACGCTGGCGTTTCTGATGGATACCACCGGCACTGCGCAGGTGTGGACCGTCGACGGCCCCGGTGAATGGCCGGTCCAGCGCACGTTCTACGAGGACCGCGTCACCTTCGTCGACTACGCTCCCGAGCGCGATGAACTCGCGTTCGGGAAGGACCAGGGCGGCAACGAGCGCGCGCAGCTGTTCACGCTCGACACCGCCACCGGGGAAATCACCAACCGGACCCAGCGACCCGGCGCGAAACACCGCTGGGGCGGCTGGGACAGCGACGGTGAGCGCTTCGCATTCGCCTCCAACCGCCGCGATCATACGGTGTTCGACATCTACGTTCAGGATCGCGACGGCGTCGGCAACGACGCGGAGCTCGTTTATGAGGGCGACGGGTGGCTCTCCCTCGCGGGCTGGTCACCAAGCGACGACCGCTTGCTCGTGCTGGAGGCCCACTCCAGTTTCGACCAGGACGTCCACGTGCTGGACCTGGAGACGGGGGAGGCCGACCACGTCACGCCCCACGACGGCCGCGCCCGCTTCAGCAGCGTCGAGTGGGGACCGGACGGCGAGTCGCTCTACACCGCTACCGACCGACAATCGGACACGCTACAGCTCGAACGACTCGATCTCCAAACGGGTGAGTTCTCCGTCGTCGCGGCCGGCAACGAGGAGGAATCCGCCTCTGACAGCCCGACGCAGTCCGGCGACGGCGAGTGGAACGTCAGTGGCGTCTCCATCGACGAGGACTCCCGGCGTGTCGCCTACTCTCGGAACGTCGACGGCTACACCGATCTGACCGTCGGCGAACTTGTCGAGCCCGGCCGCATCGATCCTGCGACGGAGCCGGAGCTTCCGAACTGTGTCGCTGGGGGCGTCGAGTGGGGACCGGACGGCACCCAGTACGCCGTCACGGTCACCGCAAGCAGCGAGAACACCAACGTCCACGTCGCCGACGCCCGTACCGGCGAGAGCGAACGCTGGACGAACGCCGCCACGGCGGGCATCCCCCGCGAGACGTTCATCGAGCCGCAGCTCGTCCATTTCCCGACGTTCGACGACCGGGAGATTCCGGCGTTCTTCTCGGTTCCGGACGACGTGCCCGAAGGCGGTGCACCCGTCATCGTCGACATCCACGGCGGCCCCGAGTCCCAGCGCCGCCCCTCGTTCCGCGCGGTGAAACAGTACTTTCTCAACAACGGCTACGCCGTCTTCGAGCCGAACGTCCGTGGCTCCTCCGGCTACGGGAAAGCCTACGCCAGCCTCGACGACGTGCGCAACCGCATGGATTCGGTGACCGACCTGAAAGCCGGCGTGGAGTGGCTTCAGGACCACCCCGACGCTGATAACGAGCGCATCGTCGCCTACGGCGGCTCCTACGGCGGCTTCATGGTGCTCTCGGCGCTGACGGAGTACCCCGAGCTCTGGGCAGCCGGCATCGACGTGGTCGGCATCGCCAACTTCGTCACGTTCCTGGAGAACACGAGCGACTGGCGCCGCTCGCTTCGTGAAGCGGAGTACGGGAGCCTGGATGTGGACCGCGAGTTCCTCCAGGGGATCTCGCCGACGAACAACATCGAGCAGATCGATTCGCCGCTGTTCGTGCTCCACGGCGAGAACGACCCACGCGTGCCTGTGAGCGAGGCCGAACAGATCGTCGCGGACGTCCGGGAGCAGGGCGTGCCGGTCCGGAAACTCATCTTCCCGGACGAGGGTCACGGCTTCTCGAAGCTGGAGAACCGCATCGAGGCGTACTCCGCAGTCGTGGACTTCCTCGACGAGCATCTCTGATAGTGATTACTGCGAGTCTGTCCCGCCGTGACCATCCGTGTCGGTGG
>NZ_JAZKRY010000133.1:0-4333 GCF_036626355.1 Halolamina sp.
CGATTCGCCGTAACCACTATGAGGCCATCTCTGCGACGTCGACCGCCGTCGGCGACGGGTTCGGCCGCGGGGTCGCTCATGCCGAGCCGGCGGTGGGCGGCTCCCCAGAATCCACGGCCTACCGGGGCCGGGCGGTCTGCTTTCTTCAACTCTTTAACCCCGGCCATTCTGCAACGCAGTATGGCTGATTACCACATCCTGCTGCTCGGGCCGCCGGGGGCCGGCAAGGGAACGCAGGCGGCGAAGCTCTGTGAGAAATACGACCTCGACCACGTCTCGACGGGCGACGCGCTCCGGGCGAACAAGGAGATGGAGACGGAGTACGGGACACCTCGGAGCTTCATGGAAGCCGGCGAGCTCGTGCCCGACGAGGTCGTCAACGAGGTGCTGGCCGCCGCACTGGAGGAGGCCAACGGCTACGTGCTCGACGGCTACCCGCGCAACCTCGACCAGGTCGAGTATCTCGATGAGGCCACGGAGCTCGACGACGTCATCTTCCTGGACGTGGACCGCGAGACGCTGGTCGAGCGGCTCACCGGCCGCCGGGTCGACCCCGAGACCGGCGAGAACTACCACGTCGAGTTCGACATACCGGAGGACGAGGCGGTCCGCGAGCGACTCATCCAGCGCGAGGACGACGAGGAGGACGTCGTCCGCGAGCGCCTCGAGGTGTACGAGGAGAACACCGAGCCGGTCATCCAGCAGTATCGTGAGACTGGCGAGCTCATCGAGATCGACGGGACGGGCACGCCAGAAGAGGTGTTCGACCGTATTATCGACGCCATCGAAGAATAAGCGTCGAGAGGGATCGACGCTATCCGTACGTAGCGTCGACAGGGGCGTCGACGCTATCGAGGAGTAGCCTCCGCCCAGGGCGACCGGACCTGGCGAACTGGCGCTTTTCCGGAAGTAGACACTCTCAAACCGCACTACGGACAAGTAAAAGGTTCTTAAGCAGGGACGGCCAACGATACTGCAATGGCACGGATAGAGGACCGGGTGCGTGACCTCGTCGAGGAGGACGGGGAGATGCGCGATGCGGTCGAGACGGTGCTCGACCGCGCGGAGGACGGCGAAGTCGCCTGGACCGACGTGAAAGGCGACCTCGAGAGCGGGCAGTGGGGCCGGCTCATCGAACAGGAGATACTTGTCGAGGGCAAGTCCGGCTTCGCACTGGCCGATCCCGAAGGGACTCGGGAGGCAGTGTCGGCCGACGGCGACCTCACCAGTTCCTCCGTCGATATCGACGACGTCGAGGGGACGAGCTGGTCGAAGTGGGACAAGCTCGCGGGGCTCTCGACGCTCGGGTTCTTCGTCGGCTACTCCTACGGCCCGGTGCGCAACATCGTCGGCGGCGCCGTCGACATCGTGCTCGGCCCGATGCTCGATGTGCTGCCGTTCTACGCGGTCGTGATGCTCATCGCAGTCGCGACGGGGCTCTACTCGACGGTCCTGCGCGGAATGCTCATGGACATGGAGAAGATGGGCATGTATCAGGATCGGATGAAGGATATCCAGAACCGTCGGAAAGAGGCCAAGGAGCGCGGCGACGACGACGCGATGCAGAAGATCCAGGACGAGCAGATGGAGGCGATGGGCGATCAGCTCGGCATGTTCAAAGAGCAGTTCCGCCCGATGGTGTGGATCATGTTCCTCACCATCCCCGCGTTCCTCTGGATGTACTGGACGATCGGGCTCCGGGGCGCCGGCAGCAACCACGAACTCCAGAGCATCGTCCTCCCGCTCGTCGGTGAGGCCACATGGACCCAGGGCGTGCTCGGCCCCATCCAGGTCTGGATTGTCTGGTACTTCCTCTGCTCGATGGCGTTCACCCAGATCATCCAGAAGGCGCTGGATATCGAAATGACGCCGTCGACGTCGTAACCGACCACGGCCCGAGACCTGTCGCGAGCGCCGTCTCGCGATACCGGAACCGATGCCGTGGTCGTGTGTAACCCATCACGGCCCGAGACCTGTCGCGAGCGCCGTCTCGCGATACCGGAACCGATGCCGTGGTCGCGTCTGGGCCAACACGCCACCCGTTTTTCGCCGTTCGAGCCGCTCTGAGAGTGCTCCGCCACCGGGGGGTTTTTCGACCCCGAACCCGTGTTTGAGAGTATGGACGCACTTCGCGACGCGCTCCGGGAGCTCCCCGAAGCGGTGTTCGCCGACCTGCTTGAGAGCGAGGCGGCGTACCGCCTCGTCATCGATCTGCCGGGAGCAACCGCCGACACCACCGAGCTCCGCACCGAGGGCGGCCGCCTCCACATCGAAGCCCGTCGGGAGAAATCGTTCCCCGACGAGTTCCAGTTCGTTCGGGAGGACCGCCCGCTGTTTCTCGACGCCGAAATCCCGCTGCCGCCGGACGCCGACGACGAGGCGACGGCGACGATGGAGCAAGGCGTCCTCACCGTCACCATTCAGAAGCGGTCGGCCACCCCGGGCGAGACCATCCCCATCGAGAGCTAATGGCGGCGGCCCAAACAACTCTCACTACGAGGAGGCCCCGCCTGAGAATCAGGGGGAGGTGATTCAGGCTGGTCTCGCTCCGTGCCTACTGGCGGTTCCTCGTCGTCGTGAGGCGGTTCCTGCCGCTCATCCTCGCGTGGACGCGTGACCGTCGCCGGTTTCTGCTCTTCGGTGGCAGCCGAGACGTCGACACCGAGACACGCGTCCACCGGGCAGAAGTGCTGCTCTCGACGCTGCTGACGCTCGGCCCGACGTTCATCAAACTCGGCCAACTGCTCTCGACGCGCCCGGACGTGCTCCCGCCTGAGTACGTCGACGAGCTCTCCAGCCTGCAGGACGAGGTCCCGCCCGCCGACTGGGAGGAGGCCAAGGAGGTTCTGGAAGACGAACTCGGCCCCGTCGAGGAGACGTTCGACGACTTCGACACCGAGGCAATCAGCGGCGCGAGCCTCGGCCAGGTGTATCTGGCCGTCCACAACGGCGAAGACGTGGCGGTGAAGGTACGCCGGCCGGGCATCGTCTCACTGGTGAACGCTGACCTCCGCGTGGTTCGCTGGTCGCTTCCGATTATCGTCTTCTTCATCGACGAGGCCCGTTCGTTCTCACTCTCGAACCTCGCCGAGGAGTTCTCCAAAACGATCCGCGAGGAGATGGACTACGAGCGCGAACGCGCCATGCTGATCGAGATCCGCGGAAACTTCGACGACGACGAGACCATCCGCATCCCACAAGCCCATCCCGACGCCTCCAGCGAGGCGGTCCTCACGATGGAGTATCTTCCGGGAACGAAGATCAACAACGTCGACGAACTCGACGCGAAGGGGTTCGACCGGACGCGGCTTGCAGAGCAACTGCAGCGAATCTACCTGAAGATGATCATCGACGACGGCGTCTTCCACGCCGACCCGCACCCGGGCAACCTCGCGGTGGACGACGAGGGTTCCATCATCTTCTACGACTTCGGGATGAGCGGTCGGGTCGATCCGTATATCCAGGAGAAGATCGTCGACTTCTACACCGCCGTCGCCGAACAGAACACCGACGCCATCCTGGACGCGCTGATCGAGATGGGGACGCTCTCACCCTCCGCCGACCGACAGGTGATGGGCCAAGTGATGGAGTTGGCCATCCAGGACGCCCGCGGCGAGGATATCGAGCAGTACCGCGTCCAACAGATCATCGACCAGGTCGAGGGCACCATCTACGAGTTCCCGTTGCGCCTGCCTCGGAACCTCGCACTCATCCTCCGGGTCGCCACCGTCGTCGAGGGGGTCTGTGTGACGCTCGATACCGACTTCGACTTCATCAGCGTCGCGACGGAGTATCTTACCGAGCAGGGCTACCGTGAGGAGACGATCAAACGCATCGCTGAGGGCGCCGCCGACCAGGTACAGGCGACCGCCGGCGCGCTGGTGACGGTGCCGCCAAAACTCGACCGCGTGCTCGACAGCATGGAGGCCGAGAACCTCATGATCAACGTCAATATCGAGGACGAGGACGACGTCCTCCGGCGGTTCGCCCGCCGGCTGATTCTCGGCATCTTCGTCGCCGTCGGCGTGCTGTCGGCCTCCATCGTCTACTCCTTCGGCAGCGACGTCCGGGTCGCTGTCGCCATTCTCGCCACGACGCTACCGGTGACGTTCGCACTCTACCGCGCGTTCAAGCGTCGGAGCTCCGGCTTCGGTACGACGCCGCAGTTCACCAGACAGAACATGCGGAACCGCCGAGGCGGAAAGTAACGGCGGCAGTATCGCCTCCACCGGAGACGTTTTGCCCGGTCCGTGTCACTGAGTGCTATGGACGTTTCACCGTTCGGCCTCGAACGCTGGTTCGCCGAGTACGAACACGACGCCGACATCATGCT
>NZ_JAZKRY010000134.1:0-4212 GCF_036626355.1 Halolamina sp.
CCGCGCCAAGAGAGCGCGCCTGCAAGCGAGAGCAGCGAGACGGCCAGTGGGCCGAGCCAGGCGAGGCCGATTACCCAGAACAGGCCCTGCTCCGGGCCGGCACTGGCGGCGACCGGCAGCGCAAGCAGCGGGAGAATGGCGCTCCCGATGGCGCCGACCGCCGAGAGCCCGAACAGGAGTCGCTGCCGACGCTGGAACTGGATACCGTAGCCGTCGCCCGGCGGGATGGCGAAGCCGAGCGCGCAGACGGCGATGCCGACGACGCCGAACGCGTAGAGAAACAGCAACGCGAGGCCGCCGGGCAGCCCACCCTGGTCGGGGATGGGCATGAGTTCGGTGATCTGCCAGAACGACCCGACGGCGACGAGCGCCCCGAGGGCGGCCACTGGCAGCTGGAGGGAGCCGAGAACCGAGCGGAGGTTCATGTCAGAACGTTTGTCGATTCGGCAATAAGTTTTCTGTCGGCATGGGAGACGATTCTGCCAGCCCAGATCGAAAGAGGCCTCGATTACCGTAGGGGGCCGATTTATGCCCCCGCTCGCCCTTTCCCCAGCCATGGCCGACACCAGACGGATCGCAGTGCTCGCACACGAGAAGTTTCCCGGTCGCGCCAAAACCGCTCTCGGGGTGATGCGCTACAGCGACGACGAAACCGTCGCCGTCATCGACCGTGACCTGGCCGGCGACCGTGTCGCCGACCACACGGACACAGTCCCGGACGCGCCCATCGTCGGCTCCTTCAACGAGGTTCCCGGCGACGTGGACGCGCTCCTCATCGGCGTCGCCCCCATCGGCGGCGGCTTCGACGAGTCCTGGCGCCCGGACGTGGTTGCCGCGCTCGAAGCCGGGGTCGACGTCGTCGCCGGCCTGCACTACTTCCTGAGCGAGGACGAGCAGTTCTCTAAACTCGCCGCCGAGTACGGCGGGGAGCTCCACGACGTGCGCAAACCCCACCCCGGAATCGGCGTCGCCGACGGGAGATCCGCCGACATCGACGCCGAGGTCGTCCTCACTGTGGGGACGGACTGCTCGGTCGGGAAGATGACGACCACGTGTGAACTCGTCGATGCCGCACAGGAGGCGGGTATCGACGCCGGTTTCGTCCCGACGGGCCAGACTGGGATCATGATCGCCGGCTGGGGGAACCCCGTCGACCGCGTGGTGAGCGACTTCACCGCGGGCGCCGTCGAGGAGATGCTGCTCGAGCGCGGCGACGAACACGACGTGCTGTTCGTCGAGGGGCAGGGAAGCATCGTCCACCCCGCCTACTCTGCGGTCACCTGCGGTATCCTCCACGGCTCGATGGCCGACAAACTCGTCCTCTGTCACGAGGCCGGCAAAGCGGCGATTCACGGCTACGAGGAGACCGAACTGCCGCCGATTCCGGAGTACGTCGACCTCTACGAGAGTCTCGCCGAACCGGTCCACGAGACGGCGGTCGTCGCCGGCGCCATCAACACCAGCCATATCGCCGACGACGACGTCGCCCGGACGACCGTCGAGGAGTATGGCCATGAACTCGGCGGCCCCGCGTCAGACCCGATTCGGTTCGGCGTCGGAGAACTCGTCGAGGAACTCGTGGGGGAGCACAAATGACGCTCACCACCGGGTACGAGCGTGTCACGCTGCCGCTGGCCAACGCGTTCACCATCTCGCGTGGCACGACGGAGGCGGCCGAGAACGTCATCGTTCGCATCACCGACGAGGGCGGGATGACCGGCATCGGCGGCGCTGCACCCTCCGCCCACTACGGCGAGACCGCAGACACCGTCGAGGCAGTCCTCCCTGACCTGCTGGCAGTGGTCGAAGAGATCGGCGACCCGCACGCGCTGACCGAGATCGAACGGCGGATGGCCCACGTCGTCGAGCGCAATCCGGCCGCGCGCTGTGCGGTCTCCATCGCCCTTCACGACCTCGCGGCCAAGCGGACCGGCCTCCCGCTCTCACGGCTCTGGGGGCTGAACCCGACCGAGGCGCCGACGAGTTCGTTCACTATCGGCCTGGACACGACACCGAAGGTGCGCGAGAAGACCGCCGACGCCGTCGACGAGGGCTACTCGGTGCTGAAGGTCAAGCTCGGCACGGACCGGGACAAGGAGCTCATCGAGGCCATCCGCGAGGAGGCGCCCGATGCCACGCTCCGCGTCGACGCCAACGAGGCGTGGACGCCCCGGGAGACGGTGCGGAACTCCCGCTGGCTCGCGGAGCACGACGTGGAGTTCATCGAACAGCCCGTCCCCGCGGAGGACCCGGAGGGCCTGAAGTTCGCCTACGAGCGCAGTGAACTCCCCATCGCGGCCGACGAGTCCTGTCTCACCCTCGCGGATATCCCCGAAATCGCCGACAAATGCGATATCGCGAACCTGAAGCTGATGAAATGTGGCGGGCTACTGGAGGCCAAGCGCATGGTCCACGCTGCCCGCGCCCACGGGCTCGAAGTGATGCTCGGCTGCATGGTCGAGAGCAACGCCAGCATCGCCGCGGGCGCCCACCTCGGCCCGCTGCTCGATTACGCCGACCTGGACGGCTCGCTCCTGCTCGCGGACGACCCCTACGAAGGGGTCGACCTCTCGCAGGGTGAGATCCGGCTGGACGAACTGGACCGGCCCGGCACGGGCGCGCGACGGGCCGAGTAGCGCCGCCGGGCGTTCTCTGCTACCAGTCGAACTCCACGTCCCGGTCGGTCTCTCGCAGGATGAACGGCCCGATGGAGAGGGTGCGTTTCGTGACAGTGACGATTCGGAGGATGTAGGCCAGCAGCACCGCGAACGGCAGCAGCGCAATCGCGACGATGGCGCCCACCTGCAACAGCGAGTACGGGACGCCGAGGAGGCCGCCGGGCTGACGGGTTGGTCGAGCATCGCAGCCACGTCTTCGCGGAACGCTATCGCGTCCTCCATCCGCCCGCGCTGGTCGCCGACGGCACCCTGTTCCTGTGAGAGGACGAGCTGTGAGAGCGTCAGCACCAGCGTCACGCCGGTCACCGTCGAGGTGATGAGCGCCTGGGCCAGCGTCTCCACAGGGTCGCCGTCAGCGGCCAGTTCCGCTGCCGGGGTGGGGTGGGCCAGTCCGCCGGCGACGACGCCGAAAAAGAGCGCCGAGACGATACCGAGCGAAACGAGCCGGCGGTCGGCGCCCAGTAGAAGCCAGAGTTTGCGCGTGCTCGCCTCCGCCCGCTCGCGCATCGTATCGCTCGGCTGGTTCGCCTGCCCGCTCGTCTCACCCGAGTCGCTCACTCCTCGTCCCGAACGTCGTCGAGTTCGCTCTCGATGTCGGCGTTGGCTTCCTCTGTCTCGGCGTGCTCCTCAGCAGCCTCGGTCCCGTCACCCAGCTCGCGTTTCAACGTCCGGAGTTCGGACTCCACCTCGTCCTCATTCTGGACGGCGCTGAGCTCCCGGTCGATGTAGTCCTCGTCGGAGAGTGCATCCTCGAACGCGCCGCTCTCCTGGAGTTCGTCCATCGCCTCCGCGCGGGCCTCCATCTCCTCGGTGCGCTCCTCCGAGCGCTCGATAGCGCGGCTCACGTCGGACATCTCCTCGCCCGCGCCGGTCATCGCCTCCGCGACTTTGGTTTCGGCCTCGGCGGCCTGGTGACGTGCCTTCATCGTCTCCTTTCTGGTTCGGAACTCCTCGATGCGGCTCTGGAGCTCGTTTTTCTTTCCGACGAGTCGGTTCTGGCTCTCCTGGAGGTCGGCGATCTGGCTCTCCAGGCTCTCGATCTCGTCCATCTTGGATTTCTTCTTCTCCAGGGCCTCGCGGGCCAGATCCTCGCGGTTCTGACGGACCGCTTCACGGGCCTGCTCGTTGTGTTTCTCGACGTTCTCCGCCAGCCGGCGCTTCTGAATCTCCAGACGCTTTTTCTGGGTCGTCAGATCGGCGATACCCTGTTTGACCTCCTGTAACCGGTCGCGCATCTGCTCGTAGGAGTAGTCGAGCGTCTCGTCCGGGTCCTCCGACCGGTCGAGTACCGCGCTCAGCTTCGACCGGATGACGTAGGAGGCGCGCGAGAGGATTCCCATAGACGGAGATGTGGCCGACACGGCCTTAAAGTTCCCGCGGGGGTGAGGCGTTCGACCCGTGCTGAGCGGAAAGCGCCTTGTCAGGGGCGCCCCCAGGGGGAGTCATGAGCGAACCGGTGGTGGTCCCGAGCGCGCGAGATGTGCGGGCCAGCCTCGACAGCCCCGACGAGGGTGTGCGGGCCAGCCTCGACAGC
>NZ_JAZKRY010000135.1:0-4093 GCF_036626355.1 Halolamina sp.
CGAGATCAGTAATCGGTCCGACTGGCGTGCCGAGCGCTTTGTCGACAGCAACTCTGGCGCCAGCGTGTTCTGGAAACACGAACCCGTCGACGCTCTCTGATAAAGTTACGAGCGCATACCCCCGTCTTTAGGCGGGGGCCAAGCGGACAATAGCCTACATAGTGTTAACACGCCGACAGACCATAGTGTACGATACAGATAAAGACCACACGGCACGCGACCTACAACCTCAACTACCACATAGTGTGGGTGCCGAAGTACCGTCAATCGGTACTTGTTAACGAGGGCGCCAGCCGTGTCCGGTCCATCCTCCACGAAATCGCCGGCGACAAAGGCGTCGAAATTCTCGACCTCACCGTACAGCCCGACCACGTTCACCTGGTCGTCAGTAGCCCACCCAAGAACGAACCGGCGCTCCTCGCCAACTGGTTCAAGGGCATCTCCTCGCGCAAGTACAACCACCGATACGCCGACCACGACGGCGAGAAAATCAGATGGGCACGAGGATACTACGCAGGAACCACCGGGGACGTTTCGAGCGAGACTGTTGCGAACTACATCCAACAGCACAAGGAGGGCGATTCGTGACCGAACTCACGAAAACGTTGGAACTCAAACTTGTGGACTCGAACGCCCACAAGCGGAGGAAACTCCGAGAAACGCGAGAGACATACCAGCACGCCCTGCAAGACGCCTTCGATGCCGGCTGTACCACCCAGACCGAAGCGAACGACGTGGTAGGTTACAGAGAACGTGGAGCGCGTCGAACTCCGCCTCGAACGTCTCGGTGAACCGCCGCACTGAGTCGAGAGCCGCGAGGTTGAGCTCCATCACGGTGAGCGAGCCGTCGTGTTCACCGGGATGAATCTCCTCGGCGGCTTCCCGTCCGCGCTCGAGGCTGCGGCAGGCCATCACCACCTCGGCGCCCCGTCGGACGAACGCCTCCGTCGCCGCGTAGCCCAGGCCGCTGTTGGCGCCAGTCACGATGACGATGCGGCCTGACTGATCGGGCATATCTGCGAGTCCCCAATCGGACATAGGTGGCGATTGGTTTCGAATATGGTAATTCTTCGGTTGGCTGGAGGAGCCAACCGGTCTCGATACCGGCGACCACTCGAACTATCACCCCCGGTCGAGAAGGCCGCGACGAATGACCACGATTCGGACCGACACCCTCTGCAAGGCCTACGGTGACGTGACCGCGCTCGACGGGCTCTCACTCACCGTCGAATCGGGAGAGCTCTACGGGCTGCTGGGCCCGAACGGGGCGGGCAAGACCACGACGATGGAACTCCTCACGGGGCAGACCAGCGCCGACGCCGGCGAGGCGACGGTGCTGGGCGTCGACCCCGCGATGGAGCCCGTGGAGGTCCGCGAGCTGGTCGGTATCCTCCCCGAGAAGGAGTCGCCGCCGAGCTTCCAGACCCCGCGGGAGTATCTCCAGTTCGTCGGAACCGTCCGCGAGGTGGACGACGAAACCGTCGACGAGCGGACTGCCACCTGGGCCGACCGCCTGGGGTTCGCAGGGAAGCTGGATACACTCTCGACGGATCTCTCGCGGGGCCAGCAGCAGAAAACGATGATCGCCGGAGCGTTCCTGCACGAGCCGGAACTGGTGTTCATCGACGAACCGCTGGCGAACCTCGACCCGATCGTGCAAGAGCGGGTCAAGCGCTTTCTCGAGTCCTATCGGTCGGCGGGCAACACAGTGGTCATCTCGACACACAACGTCGAGGTGGCCGCCGAGCTCTGCTCACGCGTCGGGATCGTGAGTGCCGGGGAACTCGTCGCCGAGGTGGTCCCGCACGAACTCGGCCCGGAGACGAGCCTGCTCGACGCGTTCATGCGGCACGTCGAGACGGAGGGAGCACAGCTCGATGGCTGAGTCGTCGAACAGGGGGCTGTTCGTCGAGATGCTGCGCGAGGAGTGGCGGCTCCACAGCCGGATGCTCGGGGGGCGGCGGTTCGGCCTGTTCCCGCTGGCCATCGCGGTGCTGGTCGCCGGCGCGGTGGAGATGCTCGTATTCACCGGCACCGACACCTGGGTGGTGTTCGCCGGCCTCCACGGACTGGCGCTCGTGTTCGGACTCCACACCGGCTCGATCGGCTTTGTCGGCCGGGACGCGCTGCAGAACCTGCTCGGCGACGTGACGCTGCTGGTGTTCTCCGGGCGCACGCTCCCGCTCTCCCAGCGGCGGCTGCTCGCCACGTTCGTCGTGAAGGACGTGGTCTACTACGCAGTATTGTTCCTGCTCCCGATGGCGGCGGGCACTCTGCCCGCGGCACTGAGCCGCGGGACCATCGGCGTCGCTGCGGTCGCGCTGCTCTGGATAACGCTGACGACGACGTTCGTGCTGGGCATCGCAATCACTCTCACAGCCGTCGGTCTCGCGGGGCGCGGACTCGCCGGGGTCGCAGCGCTCGGTGGGCTCGCCGTCGCCGTCACGGCAGCCTGGCTCGTGGACCTGCCAGTGCTGGCTTATACACCATACGGCGCGTTTCAGTCGCCGACGCCGGGCCGGTTCGGTGGCGCGCTGGCCGTGGTGGTCGGCGCGTTCCTGCTCGGCGGCCTCGCCTTCGACCCGAGTTCACGCCAAACTTCCCGGACGGTTGGGCCGGCGTTCCGCGGCCTCCACGCCCGCGTGAGCGACGCCGTGGCGACGAAGACGCTGCTCGACGTCCACCGGAGCAACGGCGGCCTGGGGAAGGTGCTGTTCTCCGCGGCGGTGCTCTACGCCGTGACCGCCGTGCTGGTCGACCTCGCGGCCGAGATCACCGGCATCGCACCCTCCGTCGGCGTCTCTTTCGGCGCGATACTCGGGCTCACCGGCTTCACGACCTACAACTGGCTCACGCAAGCCGACAGCGTGGAGGCGTATCTGGCCCATCCGCTCGACACCGGTGGTGTGCTGGCCGGGAAGCTCAGAGCGTTCCTCCTGCTTGGGCCGGTTGTCGGACTGGCATTTTACGCAATCGCACTTGCCCGCCGCGGCAGCCCCGCCCTCGAGGCGCTTACGGGCGCCCTACTGCTAGTCGGCGTCGCCTGCTACATCTTCGGCGTCACCGTCTATCTCGCCGGGCTCTCGCCCAACGAGTTTCTCTTCGACAGCGCGCTGTTCGTGGCATTCGGCGCCGCCATGGTCGTCCCGCTGGTGCCGGTGCTCGTCATCGCGTTCGCCCTCGCACCGATTCCCACCCCCCTACTGGCCGGCCTCGGCGGCGTGGGCGGCCTGCTCGCCCTCGTTGGCTTCGCCCTCTTCCGCCGGTCGATTCCCAAGTGGACGCGCCACCACCGGCAGGGCTGAGCAGGCACGCTGTGGAGGCGGGACGGTGCGGGTGCAGAGGGGGTGCGGCGGCAGGTGCGGTGCGGTGGTAGGTGCGATGCGGCAGCAGGTGCGATGGCGGTAGTGCGGTCCAATAGCGCAAGCGCACTCCGCCGTGGTGTTCGCGGTGGCCGTCCACGTCGCGAAAACGGGTGCAGTGGGTATCGTCGCGGATGGAGTCACAGCCACGACCACAAAACCACGAGGCAATTCGAAACCAGCCAACACGGACGCCACCCAATTCGCACCCTTTTTGCGAAACCCACCAGTAGCCACGCCTAATGGATGAAGATCTACGCGAGCGCGTCCAGCAGGCCGCGGAGAAACACGCCCTGTTCAACGCGCTCGAACATGGCAGCGACGCCGAGGTCGGCCCGATCATGGGGCCGCTCATGGGCGAGAACCCCGAGTTCCGCCAGTACGGCGACGAGATCGCCGGCGTAGTCGCCCCCGTCGTCGGCAAGGTCAACAGCCTCGACGAGGACGAGCAGGCCGAGCGCCTCCAGGAGTTGGACGAGGAGCTCTACGAAGAGCTCGTAGCCGAGGAGGAAGCGGAGGAGAAAACCCTCCCCGATCTCCCGAACGCCGAGGAGTACGACGAGATCCGGATGCGCGCGGCGCCCAACCCCAACGGCCCGTGGCATCTCGGCCACGCCCGGATGCCGGCGGTGATGGGAACCTACACCGAGGAGATCTACGATGGCCACTTCATCGTCCGGTTCGACGACACCGACCCCGAGACCAAGCGGCCGGACCTCGACGCCTACGAC
>NZ_JAZKRY010000136.1:0-3574 GCF_036626355.1 Halolamina sp.
GCGGCGCTCGACCTCGCCGGTCACGTCCTCGCGCTTGGGCGCGATGGAGTCCAGTTCGTCGATGAAGATGATCGACGGGCTGTCGTCTTTCGCGTCCTCGAAGATCTCACGGAGCTGTTGTTCGGACTCGCCGTAGTACTTCGAGATGATCTCGGGGCCCGCGATGGAGAAGAAGCTCGCGGAGGTCTCGTTGGCCACCGCCTTCGCCAGCAGCGTCTTCCCCGTACCTGGCGGGCCGTGGAGCAGCACCCCCTGTGGCGGCTCGATGCCGAGTTTCTTGAAGATCTGGGGGTGTTTCATCGGCAGTTCGACCATCTCCCGGACGCGCTGGATCTCGTTCTCGAGACCGCCGATATCCTCGTAGGTGATGCCGCCGCCCGTCTTGTCGAACCCCGAGATTGGCTCCTCGCGGAGCTCCACCTCGGTGTCCTCGGTGACCAGACACACGCCGTCCGGGTCGGTCTCGACCGCGATGAGTGGGATGGCCTGTCCCGGCGAGCGCATGAACGGGTGGTTCGTGCTCGACATCACGGGGACGATATCGCGCTCGACGACCGGGCGTTTCAGGATCTGGCGCTTGACCATGCCCGCGGCCTCGGAGCCGAACTGCACCGACGCCTCTTCGGGCGGTGCGAGCACGAGTTTCTCGGCCTTCTCGGCCTCAGCCTTGCGGATGGTGACCCGCTCGCCGATGCCGACGTCCGCGTTCTGCCGGGTGAACCCGTCGATGCGGACGGTGTCGGTGTTCCAGTCCTGCCGGTCGGCCCGCCACACTTTCGCGGCGGTCGTCTCGGCGCCCTCGATCTCGATGATGTCGCCGGGTGAGAGCTTCAGATGCAGCAGCGTATCGGGGTCGAGCCGGGCGATACCACGACCCGAGTCGTTCGGGTACGCCTTCGCGATCTCTAGTTGAACTTCGTTCATAGTTGACCAGCGGGGAGGTTACCCGAAACCAAGGGGCCTCCGCGCATAAGTGTGGCGCTAGCGCGAGCTTTCTCGCCGACGGAACCCGGCCTAACGACCGCTGAGGACGGTTCCTGTCGGGTTTTCAGGTCCACGCATGACCCGGCCCTTGTGCGCGAACTGCCGCCGACTGGCTATCGCCGCGCCTTTCTTACCGCCCGCCCGAGCGGTGGTATGCAGACGCTCGCGTTCGACGGTCGGACCGGCGCCGCCGGCGATATGCTGCTCGGCGCGCTGCTCGCTGTGGGTGCCGACCGCAGCGTCCTCGACGTCGTGGAGGCGGCGCTTCCGGTACGCTACGAAACTGAACAGGTCGACCGGAACGGGATTCAGTCGACGCTCGTCCGGGTTGTCCTCGAGGCAGTTGCCGACAGCGCGGAGCACGACCACGATGAGGGCAGTCACACGCACGACCACAGCCACAGTGACCACGACCACAGCAACGACGCCGAGGGGCACGGTCACACCCGGACGTACGCGGAGGTGGTCGAACTGGTCGAGTCGATGGGACTCCCCGACAGCGCCGAGGCCGAGGCGCTGGAGACGTTCGAAATTCTGGGCGAAGCCGAAGCAGCGGTCCACGGCACCGACCTGAGGGAGACGGCGTTCCACGAGGTAGGCACTGACGACGCTATCGCCGACGTCGTGGGGTTCTGCCTTCTTCTCGACGACCTGCGCGAACGCGGCGTCGAGCGCGTGGTCACAACCCCCCTGTTCACCGGCGGGGGTGAGGTGACGTTCTCCCACGGCACCTACCCCGTGCCCTCACCCGCCGTCGTCGAGATTGCCGAGCGCGCGGACTGGTCGCTCCGCGGCGGTCCGATCGACACCGAACTGCTCACGCCGACGGGCGCGGCCATCCTCGCGGCTGTCGCGGAGGGCGTCGAGCGCCTGCCGGAACTGCGCGTCGACGCCTCGGGCTACGGCGCGGGCAAGAAGGCGTTCGACCAGCACCCGAACGTCGTGCGCGCGATCATCGGCGGAGGGGAGGGTGGGCTCACCCGCGAGGGGATCTCGGTGCTCGAAACCAACCTCGACGACGCGACCCCGGAGGTGCTGGGGAGTCTCCAGGAAACGCTCACGGCGGCCGGCGCGCGGGACGTGACGGTGGTCCCGACGACGATGAAGAAATCCCGGCCCGGTCATCTGGTGAAGGTGGTCTGCAACCCCACAGATGCAGAGCGGGTCGCGCGCCGACTGGCCGAGGAAACGGGCACCCTGGGCGTCCGGGAGCACGGCGCGGGCCACCGCTGGGTCGCCCAGCGGCGATTCGAGACAGCTACGCTCTCCATCAGGGGTGCGGACTACGAGGTGGCGGTGAAGATCGCGAGCGACGAGGCGGGGACGGTGTTCGACTACAGCGCGGAGTACGACGACGCGCTCGCGGTGGCCAAGGAGACGGGGCTGCCGGTGCGGGACGTGGTTCGCCGGGCTGAGGAGCAGGTCCGAGAGTAGGAATACTGCCGCGGTTGGGAGTGTCCTGTACCGCTGGAGCGTAGTGGGGTGAATTGCCAGGAGGGCGATATGGGCGAGGACGGATACCGGTCGCTCGCAGCCCGGGCGGGGGTCGTTCTACCCTTTCTCCTGCTCGGCGGGTAGTTCTCCGTCTGTGAGCAAACCGTGCTCGAAGTCGTCGGCCTCTCCTGGTTCCTATCAGTCGTTCTGACCGTTATCGGCGCCATCCCGCTGCCGTGGCACGCCATCGTCGATTGCTGTGGCATCACGACCCCCTTCTATCGTTACCGGGGAGCTGGCCCAAGTTCCGAGCCCTTTCGTAGTAGTACGCGCAACGACGTCCCAATGACTCACCCCGTCTCTACCGGCTGCCTGCCCGTCGACGACCTGCTCGGCGGCGGCTTCGAGCGCGGCACCGTCACGCAGGTGTACGGCGAACCAGCGGCGGGGAAAACGAACCTCGTGCTCTCGGCGGCCGTCTCCGCAGCTGTCGAGGGCGGGCGGGCGCTCTACATCGACACCGAGGGGCTCTCGCTTGACCGGTTCCAGCAGCTCGTCGAAGCCCGGACCGACGAGGAGAGCTTCGAGGACGTCGCCACGCGAATCGTCGTCTCCGAGGCCCACGATTTCGACGAGCAGGCCGAAGCGGTCCGCGACGCCGAGGAGTTCGTCGAGAACACCGACCTCATCGTGCTCGACTCCGCGACCGGCTTCTACCGGCTGGAGCGCGCGGGCGACAGCTCCGGCGGGCAGTCCCTCCGCAAAGTTGCGAGTCAGGTCACCCACCTGCTCTCGCTCGCCCGGAAACACGACATCGCCGTCGTCATCACCAATCAGGTGTTCCGTGACCCGGACGCCGACCGGACCCGCGGGCTGGGCGGCAACACGTTGGAGCACTGGACCGGCGTTGTACTCCGCCTGGAGCGATTCCGCGGCGGCAATCGCCGCGCAGTGCTGGAGAAACACCGTTCGAAAGCCACGGGCGAGACGGCGTCGTTCCGCATCGTCGAGGACGGGCTGGAATCGACCGACGAGTTCTGAGGGTCGAAGGCAGGGTAGTTGAAAAAAAAAAAGAGTCGGCCTCGAAGCTCGATAGAAGATACGAACGGGGCGTTTACAGCTCGTTCAGCTTCCGGAGTAGCTGGCCGCGGTACTC
>NZ_JAZKRY010000137.1:0-3480 GCF_036626355.1 Halolamina sp.
CCGTCACCGGCATCCGTGCCGGCGGTGACGTGCTCGCCGCCGAGATTCGTGAGATAGCGGACCGCGAGTCGCTGGGAGATTCCGCGAAAGGACTCCTCGATAGTGATTTGCTCCGGCGTCTCTTCAGGTGAGCTGTTCGTGTCGCAGGCCCCGCCGGCGACCGGCGGGAAGATGCTGAGCGTGTCGCCGTCCTCGAGCACCGTCTCGACGCCGTCCATATGGATCACCCCGCGTCCGTTACGCAGGACGTTGATCTGCGGGCGGAGCTCACCGTCCTCGATCAGGTCGAGGTCGGGGTACTCCGCCTCCAGTTCGGCGAGCACCTCCCCGACGGTTGCCCCATCCGGCAACTCGTGGTCGACGGTCTTCTGCCCGACCGCTTCCCGGAAATTCGCGAAGAACTTGAGCGAGAGCTGCATACACGCTCTTGGACGGTTCAGGACAAAAACCCTCGCGCGCCGGCATCGAACGGCTCGCCACCGGCCGGCGGCCGTTCAGCCCTGGTTCCAGGGCGCGTCGTCGAAGTCGACCAGCCGGCGGCGTTCGTCGATGGCGTCGATGGCGGCGATATCCTCGTCGTCGAGCTCCAGCTGTTGGGCCTCCCAGTTGTCCCGGATGTGGCCCTCACTGGTGGCTTTGGGGATAGCGACGACGTTCTCCTTCGAGAGCAGCCACGCCAGGCTCACCTGCGCGGGCGACGCATCGTGTTTCTCTGCCACCTCCCGAATCGCCTCGACTTCTGTCACCTGATTCCGGGCGATGGGGCAGTACGCGACCAGCCAGTAGCCGTTCTCGACGGCGTGCTCCCGGAGCTCGGTCTGGGGGAGCATCGGATGGCACTCGACCTGATGGGCGACGAGCTCCGTGTCGAGTCGCGCCATCGCAGCCTCGAGCTGGTCGACCCGGAAGTTCGACAGCCCAACCTCGCGGATTATGCCGTCGGCGTGGAGGTCGTTCAGTGCCTGGATCGTGTCCTCCGGGTCGTACGTGTTGATCGGCCAGTGGACGTACAGCAGGTCGATCGTGTCGACGCCCAGCTTCTCGGCGCTCTCGTAGGTCGAGTGGATGGCGTCCTCGTAGGCGAGCATGCTCGTCGTGATTTTGCTCGCCAGAGACACGTCCTCCCGGTCGACGCTGCTTGCGGCGATACCGGTTCCAACAGCGTTCTCGTTTTCGTAGCCCTGTGCGGTGTCGACATGCCGGTACCCCATCTCGAGGGCGGTCCGGACGCTCTCGGCACACTGCTCGGGATCGTCGTTCTGGTACGTGCCGATACCCAATCGGGGGATTTCTCGCATAGTCGAGACGTCGGCTCGATAGATGCTCAAGCCACCGATTGCGGCAGCCTGAGTCCGGCTCGGCGCTCAGACGTCGAGAGTAACCGGTTCGAAACCCAGGTCGTCGAGGTGGCTCTCCAGCGCGCCGACCCGACGACCGATCTCGTCGGGGTCGTGGGCGTCGGTGCCGACGACGAACTCACAATCGTGGTCACGGAGCGCCGTGAGCAGTCCCGGCGCGGGGTGGAACTCGCCGTAGTCGCGGAGGGCGCGCCCGGCGTTGATCTCGGGCACCGTGTCCGAGTCGGCAAAGGCGGCGGCGACCCGCTCGTACTGCTCGGTCGTCGAGAACCCCCGTAGGGAGGGTGTGCGCTCCACCAGGTCGACGTGGGCGGCGATATCGAACAGCTCAGAGTCCACGAGATCGACGAGCCTCTCGTAGTAGTCGTCGACGACCGCGGCACGGGCCGCCTCGTCGTCACCGCGGAACTCGCCGTCGTCCTGCACGTTCCGCCCGTCCACCTGATGGACGCTGCCGATGGCGTAGTCGAAGCCCGCCTCGTCGAGGAAGCCGTCGATTTGCTCGCTCTCGCTGGGGAGATAGTCGATTTCGACGGCGTCGAACACTCGCACGTCGAGTTCCTCCTCGACGCGCTGGATTCCGCGACGGCGGCGCTCGTAGGTCAGGTCCAGGTGGAAGCCGAACATATCGCGGTTGGCCCGAAGCCGGTCCTCGCTGGAGAGATGGCAGTGGTCGGCGATGCCGATACCGTCCAGCCCGGCCCGTTCGGCGGCCGCAGCCATCGAGTAGAGGAACGAGCCGTCGGAGTAGTTCGAGTGGGTGTGGTAGTCGAACCTGACCATCAGGGAAGCGGGCAGAGACTCGCGGTGAAGACGGCGACTTCGTCGGTGTCGTTACGGGCGCCGTGGGCGACGCCGCGGTCGTGGTGGACGACGCCCGGCGCGTCGAGCGCTTCCTCCTCGCCGTCCTGAACCACGGTGACGGTGCCGCGGAGCACGTGAAACACGTTGACGCTATCCGGGTGATCGTGGCTATCCAGTTCTGCGCCCGGCCCGAGGTAGAACGCCTTGACCAGTACGTCGTTGTCGACGACCAGTTCTTCAGTCTGCAGTTCGCCCGGTTCGGGCTCGACGTCGGAGAGTCGGTTCACGACTGACCAGTGGGGCGGTAGGAACAAAAGTCCGACTACGTCGAACAGCTTCGCCAGCGTCCCCGATCCGAGCGGCGGGAGGGCTCTATCGGTTGTCAGCGGAGCGCTGCCGGCGAAGCATCGAACTACGCCGATTGAATCCTCGGACCGGCTCGGCATGCGGCGTCGCTTGGAAGATGAGTCCGTTCTGGTGGCCAACTGGCCGCCGTTGGTCGGTCTCACTCGACCATTGTACGGTGGAAGACCAACCGCCGTTCGTCGTGCGGTGGAACACCCACCGCAACTGGTCTCCGTTTAGCGAACGGTTCGGTCAGACGGTGCCAAAGACGTCCGCCACTGACACGAGGCGTCCATCGTCCAACCGCAGTCGCCGTCGACGGCTCGGCAGTTGCCTCCGCTCGCCCACACAAGAGGATAGGCAACGAGTGCGGCTCCGAAGAGCCGTTATCGGGCGAATTGCGGCCCGCCCATACGGGCCTCGGTGGAGGGTTCTTCAATCGATGTCACGTTGTGATCGCGTCAGCAGGTCCGTCGACGGAGTTAGGCGTCGGTCTCCGTCTCGTCGTCGTCATCGTCGTCGTCGTCGTCCTCGTCGTCCTCGTCGTCGTCTCCAGCGTCGTCAGCGTTCCCGCCAGCGTTGCTGGAGTTCCCCTTGTCGCCCGCTTTGTCGGCGTTCCCGTTCTCAGCGGCGTTGTCAGAGTTGCCAGCGTTGTCGGAGTTGCCCCTGTCGTTACCGAGCGTTTCCTGGATCTGCTGGCCGAGGTTCCCCTCGCCACCACTGTTGAGGAACTGCTGGCCACCACTGTTGAGGAACTGCTGGATCGTCGCGAGCACGGCGTGTGCGCGGTCGGAGGCGTTCTCGTTTGCGCTCAGGGTGACGTTACCCTCGTCGTCCTCCTCCTCGTCCTCTTCCTCGGGGACGAGCGTGTTGTTCTCGATGCTGTACTCCTGTTCGAGTTCCATCTCGCCCTTCTCGAACTCGAGTTCGAGCTCCTCGGTCGCGTTCGTCTCGAACGTCAGCGAGCCGTTGG
>NZ_JAZKRY010000138.1:0-3468 GCF_036626355.1 Halolamina sp.
TGAACCGGCGGCGTTCGACACCGTCGATGCACCTATTCGCCGTAATCACTATGAGTACTCCGTTGCTCACCAGTGGATGATGTTCGACTCCAGATCACGCGGGTAGAACGTGATCTGCTCGGTGCCGTCCTCGGTGATGAGGATGGTGTCGGAGTGGCGATAGCCGGCGTCGTCAGGGAAGTAGATACCGGGCTCGATGGAGTAGGCGTGGCCAGGCTGCATCACCTCGTCGCTCCCGCGGTCGATGAACTCCCGCTCGTGGGCCTCCATCCCGAGGTTGTGCCCGGTGTGGTGCTGGGCGTTCTCGAGCACACCCTGTTCGTGGAGATAGTCGTGTACCGCCTGGTCGACGTCCGCACAGGGAACGCCTGGCCCGGATTTCTCGAGCGCGATGCTCTGGGATTCCAGCATGATCTCGAAACGGTTTCGCTGCGTTCCCGTCGGCTCGCCCATGAACATCGTGCGTTCGAGCTCGCTCTTGTAGCCGCCGACGTTCGCGCTCGCGCCGGTCACGAGCACGTCGCCCTCTCGGAGTCGGCGGTTCACAGTCAGCCCGTGGGGGAGGGCGGTGTTCTCCCCGGAGAGGAACCCACAGCCGGCCGGGAACCCCCCACGCAGGTGGGACTCGTACCGCTCACCGAGCGCGTCGAGCATCGACATGGACGCGTCGAGGCTCGCCCGTTTGGCCACCCAGAGCTCGTGTTTCCCCGGCTCGGCGTACTCCGCGAGATAACGGTGGGCGAGGTTCCCCCACATCGCGGAGTGACGCATTAGGTCGAACTCGATCGCGGATTTCTCCTTGCGCCACTCGGTGACCCAGTCGACGGTCTCGACCTCGACGTCGGCGAGCTCCGCGAGCGAGGGGCCCGAGTAGCCCCAGTAGCCCGGTGCGCCGTCGGAGTCCGCGGCGACGCGCTCGACGCCGAGGCCGTCGAGCATCGCCGCGATGGCTTCTTCGGGGGTACGCCCGTTGTGGACCGGGTAGTCCCCACCGTCGTTCCCCGGATAGTCGTAGTAGACGTGAACCTGCTCGATAGTGGGGAACTCCTCGCTCTCGGCCCGGTCGGCCTCCAGCCGCGGCACCGACACCTCGACGGCATCGTCGGTGACCGCCAGACAGACCGGCCGCTCGGTCTGGAGATGGTGAAATCCCGAGAGCCACTCGACGCTCGTCGCCGAGAACAGACAGAGTGCGTCGTGGCCCGCCGCCGATAGCTCGTCCCGCGCAGCTTCGATGCGTGCTTCGAACTCGCCGGTCGGTAGTTGTGTCAGCATACACCTCGACTTTGTGGAACTCGGGTGAAAAAGATGAACCAACCGGTAACGTGCACCAATACGGGGCGGCGGGGCCGACATCGACCACACCGACCCGCTGCATAGTTCGTGCCTTACTGTCCTGTACCGGCTGGCTGGCGGCCGACTCATAGTGATTACGGCGAATAGGTTCAGAGACGGTATCGAAAGACGCTGATTCAGCAGCTCCCATCACCGACACGGATCGTCACGGCGGGACGGACTCGCAGTAATCACTATCAGGGGAGCGCCAAACGTTTATCAGCACAGAGTTGTGACCTTCGACCGAGAACATATGTCTGGCCAGGATTCACAGACCGAGGAGACGGGAGAGCAGGGAGAAAGCGAGATACAGGCGGCGCGAGAGCGCCTGGAGGAGGGTGCCGATAAGGCGATCGGGGAGTTCGACCAGAGCGTTGTCGACCTGCTTGCCTGGCTGCTCGACACCGAGACCCGAGCACGCATCTACGTGTATCTCCGGCAGAAGCCCAACAGCACCAGCGAGGAGGTCGCCGAGGGGACCGGTCTCTATCCGAGCACGGTTCGTGAGGCGCTCGCCGAACTCAACGAGGAGTCGAAAGTCATCCGCGGGAAACGGGAGAGTGCGGGCGCGGGCAACAACCCCTACGAGTACGAGGCGATCTCGCCGAGCGAACTCGTCTCTGAGGCGGTCGGCCAGGTCCAGAACCAGCTTAACGCCGTCTTCAACCTCGACGACAGGCTGAGCCGTGGCGACGACGGCGACGACGACGGCCCGATCACCATCTCCGTCAGCGACGAGAGCTCGGGGGTGGGCGACGAATCGCAGGGGGACGCGCCCGACCCCGTCGAGAGTGAGGGACACGAGGCCGACACCGACGCGGAGTGACGCCCTTTTAACCCCGGCGAGCACATCGGGACGTATGCAGGTCGCGCTGGGGGGTACGTTCGACCCCGTTCACGACGGCCATCTCGCGCTCTTCCGTCGGGCGTTCGAGCTCGGCGACGTGACTGTTGGGCTCACCTCCGACGAGTTGGCGCCGGAAACCAGACATCTCGAGCGGTACGTCCGCCCATATGAGAGGCGAAAAGCGGAACTGGAAGCGGAGCTCGAACCGCTCGCCGAGGAGTACGACCGGGAGTTCGAAGTGCGAGAACTCACCGAGCCAACCGGTATTGCCACCGAGGAGCAGTTCGACGCACTCGTCGTCTCGCCGGAGACCCGAAATGGGGGCGAGCGCATCAACGAGATCCGGGAGGAACGCGACCAGGACCCGCTACGCATCGAAGTCGTCGGCCACATCACCGCCGAGGACGGCAACCGAATCTCCTCGACGCGCATCGTCTCCGGTGAAATCGATCGACACGGAAACCTCACCCCCGAACGCGAGGGCCGCGGGAAAACGCCGCCGTCTGACGGCCAGCAGCAGAACTGCGTCGACAACGAACTGGGGCCCCACGATTGACATCCTCCCCGCCCTGAAGGGCGAGGATTCCCGCGTTGGGATATTGTGGTTTACGACGTGACCTGTTCTTGAGGTGCGAACACACCAGTTTCCTTGTCAAACAGGAACGTCGATGGCTGTGCCAACCAGCCGTTACTCCTATCACCGCCGTCCGTGACGGGACTCGGAGATACTTTCTGTCGAATGTTCTCAGCACCGTTCACGTCTGCATTCGCCACCATGCCGCATTCGTCGCACACGTATAACCCGCGTTCCACACGGTTCGCGTCACGTTTGCGACCACAACACGAACATGACTTCGACGTATCTCGCTCGGATACCCCTTCAACTGTGATGCCCTCCATCTCTGCTTTGTATTCGAGGAGGTCGGTGAAGCGGTCGAACGCCCATGAATGCAGGTCAAGGTTGCCGTGTTTGCCCCAGTTCTTCGCCTCGTCACTCTCCCCATCTTCACGGATACCGGAGAGGTCGCCCACCACTATTGTTCCAACACTTTCCTCAACGCATCGCTGTACGATGTGTTTCGAGAGGGTGTGGAAGTAGTGAGTGCGCCGTCGAGACTTCTTTTGGTTCAATCGCGTAGCCTTCTCGGAGTTCGAGTCGTCACACCGAGCGATGCACTTGCTGAAGTAGTAGTCGTCCTGCTTCAGGCAGTTCAGTGGGTACAGCTCGCTGTGTCCCCCCTCGTAGGCGAGCGCAGCCAAGTTGTTGATGCCGAGATCAACACCCA
>NZ_JAZKRY010000139.1:0-3237 GCF_036626355.1 Halolamina sp.
AACTCGAGTTCGAGCTCCTCGGTCGCGTTCGTCTCGAACGTCAGCGAGCCGTTGGCGTCGGTCGTCCCGACGTCCTCGTCGTTGGCTTCGACGGAGACGTTCTCCACACCGGTGCCGCTGGTCGTGACGGTCAGCTCGACCGTCCCGTCGTCGTACGTCGCGTCCACGCTCGTTGTTTCCTCGTCGATACTGGCTGCGGTCGCGGGGCCCGCCCCGGCGGCGACCACGAGCACCGCCATCAGCAGTGTCAGGATTTTCTTGGTGGCGTTCATCGCATCTCGACCCAGGAGCTACACCTACTTGAAGGGGGGACGCAGCGAACGGGGATTTCGGCGTTTGAGGCCGTGATAAGCCGGATTAAGCCGTATTAAGCGGTTATACAGTCGGCCAATCGGCGGGTGGCTCGGCTACGAGGATGGTGAGGGCTCGGCGGCACGGTGTGACGGCTTGGCTGGGGCTCAGGAGCCTGCGCGACCGCAGAACCAGGACGTTTGTAGGGACCGAGAACGGCGCCAGCGGCTCCCGTTACTCGCCGCCGAGTTCCTCAGCGACCGCCTCGGCATCCAGTAGCGCCGGATCGACGACGAGGTCGACGATGCTCCGGACCGACTCGGGAAGCGTCCCCTCGCCGTAACAGACCGCCCGGACGTCGGGGTTGGCCTCCTTGGCAAGCGGGATGCTGATTCCCTCCTCGAGATCGGTCAGGATGAACAGGGCTGCGTCCTCGATACCTGCCTCCTCGAGTGCCTCGGCGAACACGGGGCTCTCGACCCGGGTGATGCCGACGCCCTGCGCTTCCAGCTCCTCACCGACACACTCCGTGTCGGTGCCGGCGATGATGGCCTTCATTCGTACTCGATAGTCGCGGGCGGTTTGTGGGTCACGTCGTAGACGACGCGGGCGACGGTATCGTTCTCCCCGGTGATGCGGCTCTGGATGCGCTGCAGCGTCTCCCACGGCAGTTCCTGGGCACGCGCGGTCATCCCGTCGCGGGACTCGACCGACCGGACGGCGACGACCCAGCCGTGCACGCGGTTGTCACCTTTTACCCCGGTGGCTTTCCCGAGCACGGCCCCGAACGCCTGCCAGGGGTCGTGCTCCGCGGTTTCCTCCTCGACGACGTGACAGGCCTCGCGGGCCACGTCGACTTTCTCCCTGGTCACCTCGCCGACGATGCGGACCGCCAGCCCCGGGCCGGGGAACGGCATCCGCTCGGAGACGACCTCCTCCAGGTCGAGCGCGCGGGCGACCTCGCGGACCTCGTCCTTGTAGAGGTCCCGCACCGGCTCGACGATCCCCTCGAAATCGACGACTTCGGGGAGCCCTCCGACGTTGTGGTGGGATTTGATGTTCCCCTCGCTCTCGATGCGGTCGGGGTAGATGGTCCCCTGGACGAGATAGTCAGCACCGGCCTCCGTGGCCTCGCGCTCGAACTCGTCGATGAACTGCTTGCCGATGACGTTGCGCTTCTCCTCGGGGTCGGTGACGCCGGCGAGCGCCGCGAGAAAGCGGTCCTGTGCCTCGATGATCCGAAGCGAGTTCATGAAGGCGAACGTCTCGCGGATGCCCTCGGTCTCGCCTTTCCGCATCAGCCCGGTGTCGACGTAGACGGGGATGAGCCGGTCACCGATGGCCTCGTAGGCCAGCGCAGCGGCGACAGAGGAGTCGACGCCGCCCGAGAGCGCGATGACGGCTTTCTCGTCGCCGACCTGCTGCCGAATCTCGTCGATCGCATCCTCGATGAAGGACTCCGGCTCGACCATCAGGCCCTCACCTCCGTTTCGTCGGTCTGTTCGTCCAGGACGGCGTCGACGAGCCCAACGAACGGCGGGCTCGCACGGTCCGGTCGGGAACGGAACTCCGGATGGAACTGCGTCCCGATGAAGTACGGGTGGTCATCGCGTTCGACAATCTCCATACGACGTCCTGCGTGGCCCGAGAACGTGAGGCCGTCGGCTTCGAGCTCCGCAATATACTCGGGGTTCACCTCGTAGCGGTGGCGATGCCGTTCGACACAGCTCGTGTCGCCGTACACCGCGTTCGCCAGCGTCGACGGCTCGATCTCCGTCTCGTGGCTGCCCAGCCGCATCGTCCCGCCCTTCTCGCCGTCCTCCTCCTGCTCGGGGAGCAGGTCGATAACCGGGTGGGGCGTCTCGGGATCGATCTCGGCGCTGTTGGCGTCCTCGAGGCCCAGCACGTGGCGGGCGTGGTCGACGACGGCCATCTGGAAGCCGAGACAGAGTCCGAGGAACGGGACGTCGTGTTCTCGCGCGTGGCGGATCGCCTCGACTTTCCCCTCGGTCCCGCGGGAGCCGAAGCCGCCGGGGACGACGACGCCGTCGGCATCCTCCAGGCGGTTGGTGTGACGCTCGGCCATCTCGTCGGCGTCGACCCACTCGACGTTCACCTCGACGCCGCGCTCGATGCCGGCGTGTTTCAACGCCTCGTGAACGGACATGTAGGCGTCTTCGAGGTCGTACTTGCCGACGAGCGCGATATCGACGCTCTCCGTGCGCTCGCGGGTGACGAGGTCGCGCCACTCCGTCGAGCGCTCTTCGGGCGGGCGCGCCTCGTCGGCGAGGTCCAGCCGATCCATCACGTACTCGTCGAGCCCCTCGGCCTCGACCATCAGCGGGACGTGGTAGATATCCTCGACGTCGGGGTTGGAGAACACCGCGTCGGTGGGAACGTCACAGAACAGCGCGATCTTCTCCTTGGTCCGGGGTTCGAGCTCGTCCTGCGACCGGCCGACGAGAATGTCGGGCTGGAGCCCGATACTCCGGAGCTCCTTCACGGAGTGCTGGGTGGGTTTGGTCTTCTGCTCGCCGTTCTTCGAGTAGGGGACGAGCGTGACGTGCGTAAAGAGGATGTCCTCGTCGTCCTCCTCGTGGGCGAACTGCCGGAGGGCTTCCAGATACGGCATCCCCTCGATGTCGCCGACCGTGCCGCCGATCTCGACCAGACAGACGTCACTCCCCGCGGCGGCCTCGCGGATGCGCCGCTTGATGTCGTTGGTGATGTGGGGGATGACCTGCACTGTCTTCCCGAGATAGTCGCCGGCGCGCTCGCGCTCGATGACGTTCTGGTACACCTTCCCGGTGGTGACGTTGTGGTCCGAGGTCATATCGACGCCCAGGAACCGCTCGTAGTTCCCCAGGTCGAGGTCCACCTCGCCGCCGTCTTTCAGCACGTACACCTCGCCGTGCTGGTAGGGGTTCATCGTCCCGGCGTCGACGT
>NZ_JAZKRY010000140.1:0-3172 GCF_036626355.1 Halolamina sp.
CGGCACCCCGACGCCTCCACGATGCCGGCAGTCGCCGGCCCCTCCGGGGAGTTTATCCCTCTAAACGCGCTACCACCGCTTATGCGACACTTCGGCCTCAAAGTCAGGATGGCCATCGTCGGCGCCATCCTCGCGGCGTTCTACCTCGTGGGGGTTGGCGTTGCGATGATGATCTTCGGAACGGGCATCTGGCCCATCGCCGTCGTCGGCTCCATCCTCCTCATCGGTCTCCAGTACAAATTGGGCAAATGGGGTGCGCTCCGGAGCGTCGGCGCCGAGGACCTCCCTGAAGCGCAGTACCCAACCATCCACCGACAGGTAGAGAAGCTCTCCAGAGACATGGGAATCGAGAAACCCGAGCTGAAGATCGCCCGTATGGGCGTTCCCAACGCGTTCGCCGTCGGCCGCAAGGGCGCCGGTATCGTCGTCATCTCCGAGGAGCTCATGCAGATTCTCGACCAGGACGAACTGGAGGGCGTTATCGCCCACGAACTCGCTCACATCGCCAACCGCGACGTCGTGACGATGGTCATCGGCCAGGGGATCGCCTCCATCGTCGGTATCGCGGCGCAGTTCGTCATCCTGCTCTCGGGCGACAACGACCTGGCGGATTTCTTCCTCGCCATCGTCGTCGGGAACATCGTCCAGTTCGTCGTGATGCTGTTCGTACTCGCCATCTCGCGCTACCGCGAGTACGTCGCGGACGCTGACGCGAGCGCGGCCATCGGCCGCGGCGACCCGCTGGCTCGCGCCCTGGAGAAGATCCAGCGCGGGAACGAACACGCCCGCAACTCGAATCTCGACGAGCAGGTGAGCGCGCTCTGTATCTTCGGTAGCAACAGCGGGCTGCTCCAGAAGCTGGTCTCCACGCACCCGCCCGTCGAGGAGCGCATCCAGCGCCTGCGGTCGTAGATGGCCGACATCCGCGACCTCCTCGCGATACTTCTCGGGGTCGCCCTCGGTCTCGTGCTACTCGCTGCGCCGCGGACGGCGTTCCGCCTCTCCGTCGCCGGTGGGCCACAGCAGCGCCGCGGCGAGTACGGCGCCGATGGCGACGTTCCGGGGCGCTATCTCTGGCTCATCCGTGCGCTCGGCCTCGCTTGTCTCGGGATCGCCGGGTTCATCGCCTCCCAACTGTTGCTGTAGCTGGTAACTCAGCCGACACTCGCGCTCGTCTCTACCACAAAGTAGAAGCCTTTTCCACCTCCCCCGACCCAGACACGCAAACGACATGCCCGACCGTGACTGCGTCACTGTCCTCCTGCCGACCTACGACGAGGCCGCCACCATCGGCGACTGCGTCGACGGGTTCCAGGCGGAGGGATTCGACGACATTCTCGTGATGGACGGCGGGTCGACGGACGGCACCAGGGAGATCGCCGAGGAGCATGGCGCCCGAGTCGAGACGCAGTCCACTACAGGGAAGGGTGAAGCTGTCCGGGAGGCCGTCAGCAACCACGTAGCCCGCGAGTGCGTGTTGATGGCCGATGGCGACGGCACCTACCTCGCCGAGGATGCAGACAGAATGCTCGAACCGCTGGACGAAGGCTACGAACACGTCATCGGCAACCGCTTTGGGAACATGGAGGCGGGGGCGATGACGCGGTTGAATCAGATCGGCAACAAACTCACCAACCGGCTGTTCGCGCTCATCCACGGCGAGGAGTTAGCCGACATCCTCAGCGGCTACCGGGCGTTCACCCGCGCATCGTTCGAACGGCTCACCCTCTCTGCGGACGGCTTCGGTATCGAGACGGAGATGGCCGTCGAGTGCGTAAAGCGGGATATCCCGACGACGGTCGTCCCCATCACGTATCTGGAGCGACCGGCGGGGTCGAACACCAACCTCAACCCCATCAGGGACGGGAGCATCATCTTCCTCGAACTGTTCCGGCGGGCCAAGACCAGCAACCCGCTGTTCTACTTCGGGAGCGTGGGCTTGCTCTCCGGGCTCGCCGGGCTCCTGCTCGCAATCTTCGTCACCATCGAGTGGTTCGTCTACGGCGTCCCCCACCAGGTGCTTGCGCTCGGAGGTGCCGCGGGCATCCTGCTGGGCGTGCAGCTCCTGATGTTCGGTGTGCTTTCCGACCTGATTCTCACACTCCACCGCGAGCAGCTCGACCGAATCGAGGCGGTCGCGGATGGAGGCGGCAGCGATGTGGAGCGCGCTGGGGAATAGCCCATCCGCGGTCGGTGCTGAATCTGGTAGCAGAGTCGTCCTCTCGGTCAGCAGACTCAGACATACCGACTCGCCCATACAGCAATCAGAACGGGAGTAGTCGCCGAAGCTGGCCCACGATGCTGCCGCCGGCGGCGCGCCGTTTCCGTTCGTAGACCGGGTGCAGCGCCTCCTTGAGCTCCGTTTCGCTTTCGAACTCCCGGTGATCGGTTTCCTGGAGTGCCGTCGAGAGCGCCAGCGTGTGGCCAGCGGTATCGTAGGGGATGTCCGGATTGTCGAGCCCCTCGACGACCTCTCTGGCGGTCGCCGGGAACGCCACGTCGGCCTCCGAGAGCCGTGCGTCGAGCGCGGAAATACCGAACGCAAGCGTTTCCGGTGGCTCGTCGTCGTCGTCGCCGCCGGGCGGTCTCGCAGCCATTTACCGTCGTTTATAGCTCCGCATGCAAAAAGCACAAGTTACCGTCAGCCGCTGCAGCATCAGTGCGTCGGACCAGGCAACGCGTTTTTCGGGGCTCGTGCCCGACAACGGGTATGACTGAGTACACAACGGTTTCGATTCCCACCGAGCTCGCGGACCGCGTCGACGAGACCATCGAGGGAACCAGCTTCTCCAGTACCAGCGACCTCGTCCGATTCCTCCTCCGAAGCATCGTCATCAAACACCAGCAGCACGGCGAGCTGACGGAGTCGGAGTTCGACGATATCGCCCAACAGCTCGAGGACCTGGGCTATCTGGAGTAAGGCGACCGGACCGTCCTCCTCTCTGAGTGGTGGATGTTACTCCCCATCGCCTGACCCGTTTCTTGCGTTCGCCCTCAGCCGCTTATGTATTTCGAGTATCAGAAAGAGAAATATATCACTATTAACAACAGAACGCCATCGAATGGGTTGTAATGTCCGAACTCAAGTCGTTCCTGGCCGACAACCCGAAGATGATGGGCGTCCTGTTCACGATGATGCTGTTCCTGTCGCAGGCTGGTAGTGCAGCGGCCG
>NZ_JAZKRY010000141.1:0-2698 GCF_036626355.1 Halolamina sp.
CCGACGAGTTCTGAGGGTCGAAGGCGGGGTAGTTGAAAAAAAAAAGAGTCGGCGTCGAAGCTCGATAGAAGATCCGAACGGGGCGTTTACAGCTCGTTCAGCTTCCGGAGTAGCTGGCCGCGGTACTCGTCGTCGGCCTTGATCCCCTTGAGTTCGAGCACGTTCCGTTCCAGCCGGTCGAGTGCGACGTGGAACGCGTGTTCGGCACCGTAGCCTTCACCGGAGCCGGCGACCTGGCCTTGCGTGGTCCGCAGCCGGAGTTGACACCGGAGTAGCGGCGTGCCGCGAAGCTTCTCCTTGTGCTGGGTGAACCGCACGTGTGCGTGGAGGACGTTCATCTCCTGGAACTTGTTCACCACGCTGGTGATGTCCTCGACGATGTCCTCTCGGGTGAGGACGTCCAACAGGTTGATGTTCGTGATCTGGACGTCCATCGACTCCTCCTCCGTGTGGGTCAGCGCACGCAGGACGTCGGTCTTCGTGACGACGCCGACGACGTTCGACCCGGCGGCCGTCGAGGTGACGACCAGTCCGGAGACGCCGTTCTCGAACATCGTCGAGACGGCTTTGTCGACAGTCTCGCCGGGTGTGACGGTCAGGACAGGGCTCGACATCAGGTCGTAGATCGGGAGATCGAGCATCCGGTCGACCTCGCCGCGGCGGTCGTGGGAGCCCTGGCGCCGCTCGTCGCGGACGACGAAGTCGACGATATCGTTGGTCGTGAGAATGCCGGTCAGCTCACTGGCCTCGTTGAGCACGGGAAGCCGGGAGATACTGTTCTCGCGCAGGCGGTTGATCGCCTTGCCGATGTGCTCGTCTTCGGTGATACTGACTACAGCGGAGGTCGCGATATCCCGGACGGTGATGGCCTTGAGGTTCTCCTGGACCGCCTGGAGGATGTCGTCGGCGGCGACGATACCGATGAGCTTCTCGCCCTCGTAGACGGGCGCGATTTTCACGTCACCCTCGACGAGCATGCGGGAGACCTCACGCACGTCATCGTGGCGACTGACACGCGGCGGGCTCCCACCGCTTCGGGCGGAGCCGACGATGGCCGCGGCCTTGGTGTCGTCCTCGATGTGGGACTGGATAAGCTGCTTCTCGCCGATGACACCGACGTACTCCCCGTCCTCCATCACGACGACCCCTTTCGGGTTCCGCTCGTCGAAGATCGCCCGGACCTTCGCGACGCGGGTAGCCGGCTCGATCTCGACGTATTCCTCGGTGACGATATCCGTAATGTCCATAGACAACGTACGTTTCCGGCGCGGGTGTCTTGAAGGTTGTCGCAGTCCCCCTACATCGTCGCTCCTCCACATGGTCTCGGTTCTGTCTGGCGAATGGCCGGAGTTCTGCTCTCCCGGGGCCCGTGCGGCGGTGTTCAGACACGCAGCGACAGCGGCGAGATTCTGCTCACCCCGGGAACGCCCTCGACGGTCTCGACTCCCGCGGCTCGCCGCTCGCGCTACCGCCATCCGCCGGGAGTTCCTCGCGAACTACCGCCTCCTCTGGCTGCTCAGGTGACAACCCTGCTACTGTTCCAGTTCCGCTGCACGCTCACGGGTTTCCGTGGGAGTTACAGGCGGTTCGAGGTTAGTCCCTCGAGTTTTGCCCCAGAGGCGCTTCTCGTACGGGCATGGCGACCGCCCGCCCCTCCTCCAGCGAAACCGGCGAGGCGGCTCTGGCTGGCGGTCTGTAACCGGGGGGGCCGCTGACGAACAGGCCCCGAGGCCCTCAGCGCCGGTCGATCACTGGATACAGCCCACCCAGAACGAGGCCGTAGGTGAGATGCCAGAACAGCATCGGCGTCGTCACGTTCGGGATGCTCGGCGGCACCGGGAACCCCACGAGGCCCAGCCAGATGGGCATCAGGATGCCGGCGCCCGCAACAGCGAGTACCACGCTGTAGACGACACCTGCGAGGACCGTTTTCCAGTACCAGTCGGTGAGTCGGTGGAGGCCGGGGTCCGCAAGCAAAAGGGTGAACAGGCTTCCGAACACGGTCCCGTGAACCAGGTGGGCGATCCACCCAGTGACGAGACTCCCCGACTGACCGTAGAGGCCGGCGATCGCGATCTGGAGCGTCGACAGGTCTGTCACGCTGATCGCGACCCCCATGACCACCGTGGCGAGCAGCCCGGCCAGCGCACCGCCGTTCCAGTCCCACTGTCCCTCGAAGGGGTCCGTCCGCTCGATACTCCGGTCGGCTTGTCGGCTCTCGTTCGTGCTCATGACTGTCTGGAGCGTAACTGTCGATGTCGGCTCTCGGTCTCGGTACCCAGTCCGCTATCGTTCGAACAGTATATTCGAGTGAAAATAAGCGTGTGGTAACCTCTCGCGTACCCTGTCACGTGCACCTCACGGCGCCAGCCAGCCTGCGACGTAACCGTGTTACTGCGGGTGCCCTGTAGTTTGGCAACTGTGACTGAACACCGGACCGCGCGTGCTGCGCTGGCCCGCCACGCCGCCACGGATGGCGAGGTGGCTGCGGAGCTGTTCCGAACGGCCGTCGCCGTCGAGACGAAAACGGAGAACCCCGACGTCGTGACGGAGGCCGATCGGGCCGCCCAGCGCCGTGTCGCCGAGACGATTGCCGAGGAGTTCCCCGACGAGATGCTCGTCGGCGAGGAGAGCGACGCACTGATAGTGATTACGGCGAATCGGTGCATCGACGGTGTCGAACGCCGCCGGTTCAGGG